>CAZZWW010000339.1:0-3258 GCA_964657815.1 Vulcanimicrobiota bacterium
TCATGCCGCCGGACTTCTCCATCCCGCCGCCCGCACCGGCATTGTCCATGGGCTGGGCGCCCTGCATGGGTTCGGGTCCGGCCGCGGCCTGCGCGAAGGCGGCGCTGGTCAAGGCGGGCACGGAAGCCAGGGCGATCGCGCCGACGAGCGCGGCGGTCAATGTCTTGGTCATGGAGCGTCTCCTCACGTTTGTTCTTTTTCGGCACTCGAGCTTGGCGCCGATCGCTACCAATGGACAAGTTGCCGCAAGGTTTCTGCTTCCCGCTGGTCCGTACGACCGATACGAAAATGCCGCCCGAGCGGGCGGCATTCGACAGCGGTGCAGATCGCCGGTCCGGGTGATCAGCTCTTCTTGGCCGCCAGCGAGGACAGGCCGCCGAACCGCGCGTTGAAGCGCGAAAGGCGACCACCTCGGTCGAGCAGCTGAGCCGAACCGCCAGTCCACGCAGGATGGGTCTTCGGGTCGATGTCGAGCTGCATCGTGTCGCCGGGAGACCCATAGGTCGAGCGCGTGGTGAACTCGGTGCCGTCAGTCATCACGACCTTGATCGTGTGGTAGGACGGGTGGATATCGGCTTTCATCGAGGTCTTCCGGCGGGGATGAGGGTCAAGTCCGGGACGCGCGCGACCGCGGCAGTCACCGGCACAGAGTGGAATACAGGCAACTGAAATCGACGGCAAGACGGCTCTGCCGTCCATCCTGCGACGGAGCGAAAGTTCGCCTCAGATCCCCGAGCCGCCGATCTCCTCGCCGCTGGGGAGGGCCGGCAGGCGCGTCGCCATGTCGGGCGTGCGGACGCTCGGCATCGTGGAAGGAAGCGGCATCCAGTTCGCCACCTCCCAGTCGTCATACATGATCGCGCAATCGTGGCTGGAGTCCGTCGAGGTCCAGCATGGGTCGCCGGAGCGCCGCGCCTGTGCCCAGCGCACCACGTCGATGTCGGCCGCGCCCTGCTCGCTTTGGCGGATCACCACGATGATCCGCGTGCCGTCTTTCGGGGCGGTGATCATGGGACGCCATCGTGGTGCATCATCCGCCATCGCGAGAACTCCGCCTACGACTTTGGCGAGTATAGTCACAAGGCAGAAAACCCTGCAATATCATCAATTGATAGGCTCGCCCCTTACGCCTCCTTGGGTCGGAAGGCGAGGATCTTCGCCGGATCGCACTCGAGCCGGGCCGCGCCCATGAGGTCTAGGCAGTAGGGGATCGCCGGCATGATCGCGTCCATGCAGGTCTGGATCGAGCCGGGTTTTCCCGGCAGGTTGACGACGAGGCAGCGACCACGCTGCGCCGCCACCTGACGTGACAAGATCGCGGTCGGGACGTCGCGCAGGCTGACCTGCCGCATCAGCTCGCCGAAACCGGGATAGAGCCGCGGCGCAGCGGCCATGGTGGCTTCCGGCGTCAGGTCACGATCGGAAGGGCCGGTGCCGCCGGTGGTCAGCACCAGGTCGCAACCCTCCTCGTCGACGAGCGCCACGATCGTGTCGCGCACGCTGTCCAAGCCGTCGGGGATCACCCGCCGCAGGATGCCGAACTCCGAGATGAGCACGCGCGACAGGTAAGCCTCGATCGCCGGGCCGCTGACGTCTTCGTAGATGCCGGAGCTGGCACGATCCGATGCCGTGACGACCCCGATGCGCGCCGGGCGACGCGGCGTCTCGCTCACGCGCCCTCGACGATCACGGTCTCGCCAGTGGCGGCGGCGAGGCGGTTCTCGCTGGCCTTCTGGTAGATCTCGGAATGGTAGCAGTCGAGCGCGTGTTGGACGCTAGGGAACTCGATCAGGACGTTGCGCTCGCGCGCCTGACCCTCGAGTGCTTGGTGCGGTCCACCGCGGGCGAGGAACAGCGCCTCGTAGTCCTCGAACGCCCTGCCCGATCCCTCGACGTACTTCTTGTAGTGCGCAGGATCCTTCACGTCGCGGCGGGCGATCCAATAGCCCTTCTTCGGCCCGACCTTGTCGCGCGGGCCGACGGCGCCCTGCACGAGCACGATCTCGCCCTCGGCGACCCCCAGCCGGTGGGCGCGGGCCTTCTGGTAGATTTCGGACTCGTAGCAGGCGCGCGCCTCCTGGAGGCTCGGAAACTCGATGACGACGTTGCGCGTGCGCGCCTCGCCCTCGAGCGGATGCGCGGTGCCGCCGCGCACCAGGAAACGTGCGCCGTGCGCCTCGTAGGCCGCGCCGGCTTGATCGACGTATTTCTTGTAGGCGTCCTTGGCGCGCTCGGGATCGGTCATGTCGAGGCGGGCGATGAGGTAGGCGAGCATGGCGGGTCCGGAGTTGCGGGATCGGGCGGCGATGTAGCGCGCGGGCGGGGCGCGGTCGAGCGTGCTCAGAAGACGGCGGCTGGAGTCCGCGGGCGCGTCGCTTCCCGATGCCAGACCCAGAGACAGAGAAGCGCTATCGGGAGCCCGATCAGCGACGTGGCCTCGAAGAAATGCTCGAAACCGAGCCGCTTGATGATGAAGCCGGAGCTGGCGGCGAGAAGGCTGCCGGGGAGCGCCACGAGCGAGGTCAGCAGCGCATACTGGCTCGCGGCGAGCGCACTGCTGCAGAGCGTCGACATGTAGGTGATGAGCACGATCGAGGCGAAGGCATAGGCGAAGGCATCGATCGAGACCGCGACCGCAAAGACCCAGAACTCGCCGCCACCGTGGTCGCCGTGCGCGGCGAGCCAGGCGAGGCTCAGGTGGGAGGCCGAGCCGGCGAAAGTGCCGACGAACAAGCTCGGCATCATGCCGAGCCGCGGGACCAACCAGCCGCCGAAGGCGGTGGCGGCGATGGCCACGCCGAAACCGAACACCTTGGTGACCGTCGCGATATCGGTGTTGGAATAATGCAGCGCCTTGAACAGCGGGATCGCCATGGCCGAGGCGACGTACCCCGGCATGCGGAAGCCGGCGACGAGGATCAGGATCGGTGCCGCCATCGGCCCCAGGCGGACTACCAGCTCGCGGATCGGCTCCCAGATCGTGACGACGACGTTCTGGGGTTTGTCGTTCTTCTCCTCGACCGGCGGCTCGGGCGCCAACAACGCGGCCGCTAGACCCGGCAGCGTCAGGATCGCCATGCCGAGATAGGCGCCGGGCCAGCCGATGCGGTCGGCCAGGATCAGGGCGCCGGCGCCGCCCGCGAGCGTGCCGACCCGCCAGCCGATCTCTGCCCAAGACGACATGACCGCCTTCTTCTCCGGCGCGACGGCGATGCGCCAACCGTCGATCACGACATCGCCGCTCGCGCCGGCAAAGCC
>CAZZWW010000340.1:0-3253 GCA_964657815.1 Vulcanimicrobiota bacterium
CGACGAGCACGACGAGGTCTACCGCTCCTACGAGGAGAAGCTGAAGGCCATCGTCCGCGAGATCGAGGACGCCAGCTCGAAGATGCAGCCGACGCTCGTCGGCACCACGTCGATCGAGAAGTCCGAGCAGCTCGGCGAATTCCTGGCGGCCAACGGCTACATCCCGCTCGACGTGTCGCAGCCCGACGCGCTGCAGAAGCTCTATGCGGCCGCGCGCGCGGGCAAGCCCTCGAAGCTCTTCACCGTGCTGAACGCCCGCTTCCACGAGCAGGAAGCCTACATCGTCGCCGAGGCCGGCGTGCCCGGCGCGATCACGGTGGCGACCAACATGGCCGGCCGCGGCACCGACATCCAGCTCGGCGGCAACGTCGAGATGCGCGTCGAGAAGGAGCTCGGCGACGTGCCGGAGGGGCCCGAGCGCGATGCCCGCGAGGCGGCGATCCGCGCCGAGGTGGCCGACTTCCGGGTCAAGGCCAAGGCGGCCGGCGGCCTCTACATCATCGGCACCGAGCGCCACGAGAGCCGGCGCATCGACAACCAGCTGCGCGGCCGCGCGGGGCGCCAGGGCGACGAGGGCCGCTCCAAGTTCTACCTGTCGCTGAAGGACGACCTGATGCGCATCTTCGGGTCGGACCGCATGGAGAACATGCTGGTCAAGCTGGGGCTGAAGGAGGACGAGGCGATCGTCCATCCCTGGATCAACAAGGCGCTGGAGAAGGCGCAGCAGAAGGTCGAGGCGCGCAACTTCGACATGCGCAAGAACATCCTCAAGTACGACGACGTGATGAACGACCAGCGCAAGGTGGTCTTCGAGCGGCGCCGCGAGATGATGGCGTCCGAGAGCCTCGAGGACCAGGTCCAGGACATGCGCGAGGGCGTGGTCGAAGACGTGATCGCCAAGTTCATCCCGCGCGACGCCTATCCCGAAGCCTGGGACATCGCCGCGCTGCAAGGGGCTGTGGAGCAGGCCTTCAACCTGACGCTGCCGCTGGCCGACTGGCAGAAGGAGGAGGGCATCTCCGACGAGGAGATGCGCGAGAGGCTGAACAAGGCGGCCGACGAGGCCTATGCCGCGCGCGTCGAGAAGAACGGCCCCGACGTCATGCGCTACGTCGAGAAGCAGATCGTGCTGCAGGTGCTCGACACGCTGTGGCGCGAGCATCTCGTCACGCTCGACCACCTGCGCCAGGTGATCGGCTGGCGCGGCCTCGCCCAGCAGGATCCGCTCAACGAGTACAAGCGCGAGGCCTTCGGGCTCTTCGACGAGCTGATCGGCCGCCTCCGCGACACCACGACCTCGCAGCTCAACCGCGTCGAGATCCAGTTCGAGCAGCCCGGCGCCGAGTTCGCGCCGACGCAGGCTTCCTCCTTCGAGCCGATGAACGGCAATCACGACGAGCTCGTCGACCTCATGACCCGCCTCGGCAATGCCGGCGACGTGCTGCCCCACAACGGGCACGGCGTGCTCGAGGACGTGAGCGGCGGGGACACCCAGACCCTGGCCCCGCACCGCGACGCCGCCGACCCCGAGACCTGGGGCCGCGTCGGCCGCAACGAGCCGTGCCCGTGCGGCTCCGGCCGCAAGTACAAGCACTGCCACGGTGCGCTGAACAACGGCTCGCTCGAAGCATAGACCTGTTGCAGGATTGGCGCGGCCCCAAATTCGGCGCGGCCGCGCCTCATTCTGTCACAAAAGGTTGTTTGGCCGCCCTTAACCGCCCTTGGGAGTTCAAGGGGGTTCGGCGATGCGTCTTCTTTCCACTGCGTCCGTGATCGCGATCGGCGCGACCGGTATCCTGATGGGTGGTCCGGCCGCCGCACAGCAGGCCAACACCACGCCTGCCAACGTCAACGTCCTGAACCTGCTGTCGCCGTATCTCAGCCTGAACGCGACCACCGTCGGGCAGGCGACCCTGCAGGCCAACCTCGCGCAGGGCGTGGCGCTGAACCAGAACTCCTCCACCGCACGGCGGCAGATGGCGATCAGCGACAAGACGCTGCCGGGCAGCCCGACGACCATCACGCTCGCCAACGGCAGCACGCTCGCCATCGGCCCGGCCGACAATCTCGCCGGCGGCTTGCCGCTGCAGGCGGCCCAGAGCGCCGGCGGCCTGCAGCCGCTGCAACCGGTCGGCGGCCTCGGCACGCAGCTCGGCGCGATCTACCAGACCGGCATCCGCGCCAGCACGGCGACGACCGGGCCGCTCGCGGCGACCTTCAGCCTCCTGACCAACGCCTACAACTTCACCAGCAGCGACCTCGGCGTGGCCAAGAACTACTTCGCCAACGGGGCCGCGACCAACCCGAGCACGACGCCGGCCGGTTACGTGCCGGTGCCCGCCGTGGCGCCCGCCGGCTACACGCTGCCCACCTTCAACGGCCTGCCCAACACGCAGAACAGCGTCTACGACCTCGCCTACGGCGTCACCAACAAGCAGCCCGGCCAGGACGTCTACGGCTCCTCGCGGCCGATCCAGGTGGCGCCGGCGCAATACAACATCTTCGATCCGACGGCGCTGAGCGGGCTTGCCACCAACCCGTCGTTCCCGAGCGGGCACACCAACTACGCCTTCACCGACAGCGTGCTGCTCGCCATGCTGGTGCCCAGCCAGTACCAGAGCCAGCTCGAGCGTGGCGCCGAGTACGGCGAGAGCCGCCTCGTGCTCGGCGTGCACTACCCGCTCGACATCATCGCCTCGCGCGCCTTCTCGGCCTACGACCTGGCGCAAGCCTTCACCAACCCGCTCTACAGGAGCAACGCCGCGACCACCGGCACGGCGATCAACCTGCCGGCGCTGTTCACCGCGGCGCAGAGCAACCTGCAGGGCTACCTGGCGGCGCAATGCGGCGCCGCCGTCGCGACGTGTTCGACGAGCGCGGCCAACACCGCCGGCAACCCCTACGTGCCGTCGACCGCCAACCAGGCGCTCTACCAGCAGCGCCTGACCTACGGCCTGCCGACGCTGACCTACGCCCAGGCCCCACGTGAGGCTGCGCCGCTCGGCGGCCCGGACGCCTCGATCCTGCTGGCGACGGTCTACGGCGGCAGCACGGCGGCCGCGCAGACGATCGCGCCCAACGGCGGCCTGCTCGGCAGCCTCGGGACGGGCACGATCAACCAGATCCTCGTCAACACCGAGGGGCAGGCGCTGTCGGCCTTCTACGGAACGCAACTCAGCTACTGGACCCGCATCGACCTCTACTCGGCCGCCGGCTATTTCGGCAACGTGATCGGCTCGCTGGCGCTGGCCCC
>CAZZWW010000341.1:0-3252 GCA_964657815.1 Vulcanimicrobiota bacterium
TGTCCCGCGCCGTCCTGGCGGCGCGGCCGGCGAGCTAAGCCCACCGCTGCGCGAAGGAGGTGCGATGCCGCTCCCGTTTGCCCCTCGTCGCACGCCGGCGCGTCGCGCCGCGTTCCTGAGCCTCGTCCCGCTCGGCCTCGCCGGAGGGTTCGCCGGTGGCCGCGCGCTGCGTCCGACGCCGAAAATGCCCCTTCCACCGGCCCTCGACGCCGAGCTCGGCCACCTGCGGATCCCTTTCGGCAAGCTCGCCCTCTACAAGGCCGGACCGAGCGAGGGCACGCCGCTCCTGCTGATCCACAGCATCAACGCCGCCGGCAATTCCTACGAGGTGAAGCCGCTCTTCGATCATTACGCGGCGCACCGGCCGGTCTATGCGCTCGACCTGCCGGGCTATGGCTTCTCGGACCGCAACGACCGCATCTACACGCCGCGACTGATGACGGACGCGATCCTCGCCGCCGTCGACGACATTCGCCACCGCCACGGCCACTTCCCCATCGACGTGATCGCGCTGTCGCTTTCCTGCGAATTCCTGGGCCGGGCCGCGAGCGAGCATCCCCTCAGCTTCCGTTCGCTCGGCCT
Source organism: Vulcanimicrobiota bacterium (assembly GCA_964657815.1). Taxonomy (GTDB): domain Bacteria; phylum Pseudomonadota; class Alphaproteobacteria; order Rhizobiales; family Beijerinckiaceae; genus RH-AL1. Next base: position 583 of record CAZZWW010000341.1, read on the forward strand.
CGTCAGCCCGACCGGCTTCGAGACCACGCTGGAGCGCCAGGGCAGGGCGGGCGCGACCTACGGCAAGGCGGCGGTCCGCGACATCGTCTCGTTCCCGCTGTGGGGGCGCGGCCTGTTCGATCTCGTGGCGAGCAAGGCGAGCATGCGCTTCTTCCTGGCCAAGACCTGGGGCTCGCCCAGGATCGACGAGGGACTGCTCGACTACGATTACCTCACCGCGCATCAGCCCAATGCCGAGCATGTCGTGTTCTCGTTCCTGTCCGGCTTTCTCTTCAGCCGGGACATCCTCACGATCTACAAGGGACTGAGCGTGCCGGTGTGGATGTGCCACGGCGTGCGCGGCGACTTCGTCGACTACGGCCGCAAGAGCGAGGTCGAGGGCCGGGCGAACTGGACGATCCAGGTGTTCCGCACCGGGGCGCTGCCGCAGTTCGAGGTGCTCGACCAGGTGACGGCCGCCTACGACGCGTTCCTCGCGGGTGTGATCTGATGGGCCCGGACCGCAGTCTCGTCTGGGATCGCGACGGCCAGAACTGGCCGAACCGCGACGCCAGCCGCTTCGTCGAGGCGTCCGGCATCCGCTGGCATGTGCAGGAGATGGGATCCGGCCCGCTGCTGCTGCTGCTCCACGGCACCGGCGCGGCGACCCACTCCTGGCGCGGGCTGGTGCCGCTGCTGACGCCGCACTTCCGGATACTGGCGATCGACCTGCCGGGGCACGGCTTCACGCAGAAGCCGCCGCAGCGGCTCTACACGCTGCCCGGCATGGCGGCCGGAGTCTGCGACCTGCTGCACACGCTGGAGGAGAGTCCGGAGATGGTCGCCGGCCACTCCGCAGGCGCCGCCGTGATGCTGCGCATGGCGCTCGACTGCAAGATCGCGCCCAAGGGGCTGGTCAGCCTCAACGGCGCGCTGAAGCCCTACGGCGGCGATGCCGCGCGCTGGCTGTCCCCCGTCGCCAAGGTGCTGTTCCTCAACCCGGTCATGCCGCGCCTCTTCGCCTGGCAGGCCGGCGACCGCCGTTCGGTCGAGCGTCTCATCAAGAACACGGGATCGGTGCCGGATCCCGAGGGCGTCGACCATTATCGCACGCTCGTCGCCAACTCGAACCACGTCTCCGCCGCGCTCGGCATGATGGCGAACTGGGACCTGCAGCCGCTGTCGCGCGACATGGGCCTGCTCGACGTGCCGCTGCTGCTCATCGCCGGGCAGAACGACAAGGCGATCAAGGCGGAAGACGCCTTCGCGATCCGCGACAAGGCCAAGAATGGGCGGGTCGAGATCCTGCGCGGGCTGGGGCACCTGGCGCACGAAGAGGCGCCCGCCGAGGTGGCGGCGCTGATGCTGGGGTTCGCGCGCGAGGTGGGGGTGGTCACGCCGGCGGCGTGAGCCAGGACCATGCCTGCGCGTCTGGAGCATCGAACGCAGTTTCGAAGTCGCTTCGCGACGCTTATGTCTCCGTCTCGCGCCGTTTTCTATGGTAGAGCAAGTCCGCAATAGCGACGTTGCTTCTAGGCAGTCGGCCGTTCCTCGGATCCGCGTATGATCAGGGCTTGCGCGGCAGCTGGCCGGAAGTCGCGCGATTCCACGTTGTCGACATCGAACGGCGGATGGATCGGGAAATCGCCGAGACGCAATCCGGTCTCGGCTGCCGCGTCGCGGCGAGCGACGTCGTAGGCTTTTGCGAAACGCTCCTCCCGCTTCGGCTTCATGCCGGGGCTGTCGTCGAGCATCAGCTCGATGTTCCCGCGCTCCCGATTGATCGTCGTCAGCCAACTCGCGCTTGCTCGTTCCGGCTGCACGAGAAACTTGAGCAGATGCATGGCGATCAGCCGGTAGGACGAGGTCAGCGCGTGCAGTTGCGACTTGCCCAGCGACTCGATCTCCTCCGCCACGTTCTCGCGGTCGACGCGATCCATGCGGCCGCTCCGCAGGTATGAGGCCTGCTGCTGCGTCCAGCCATAATAATCGCCATCGTAGGTCTGCACCTCGGCGTCCGCGCGAGTCGTGTCCATCCAAGCTCATCCCATCGATCGTCGACGATAAGATAAGGCGTCCGAATGGTCCATCGCCGTCAACGCGGACAGCTCGACGGCAAGCTTCCACCCTCGACAAGTGTCAACTTCGTGTTACACCTTCCGACATGGAGACGCTGACGCGCGACGCCGAGCTGCCGCCTTCGATCCGCCCTCACATGGCGGACCGCCGCCCGCACGCCGTGGTCATCGGCAGCGGCTTCGGCGGTCTCGCCGCCGCCGTGCGGCTCGGCGCCCGCGGCTACCGCGTCACCGTGCTGGAGAAGCGCGACCAGCTCGGCGGCCGCGCCGGCGTGTGGCGGCAGGACGGCTTCACCTTCGACGCCGGGCCGACCATCGTCACGGCGCCGTTCCTCTTCGAGGAGCTGTGGACGCTCTGCGGCAAACGGCTCGAAGACGACGTCGACCTCAGGCCCGTGACCCCGTTCTACGCGATCCGCTTCGCCGACGGCGAGACCTTCCGCTACACCGGCGACGCCGCGGCGATGCGCGCCGAGGTCGCCCGCGTCTCGCCCGGCGACGTCGCCGGCTACGAGCGCTTCATGAAAGCCAGCGAGGGCATCTTCCGCGTCGGCTTCGAGCAGCTCGGCGACGTCCCGTTCTCGTCGTGGCGCGACATGGCCCGCATCGTGCC
>CAZZWW010000342.1:0-1238 GCA_964657815.1 Vulcanimicrobiota bacterium
CGCCTTCCCTTACCTCCAGCTCGCCCGGCTCGATCGTCCGGTCGGCTACTGGCTGCTGGTGCTGCCGTGCTGGTGGTCGAGCACGCTGGCGAGCCTCGCCACCTACCAGCCGCCGGCCTTGTGGCACCTCGTCCTCTTCCTCGCCGGCGCGATCGTCATGCGCGGTGCCGGCTCGACCTACAACGACATCGTCGACCGCCACCTCGACGCCCAGGTCGAGCGAACCCGGCATCGCCCCGTCGCCTCGGGTCGCGTGAGCGTGGCCGCGGCCCGCGTCTTCCTCGTGGCGCAGGCGCTGACCGGCTTCCTCGTCGTGATCCAGTTCAACCTGTTCACGATCGTGCTCGGCATCGGTTCCCTGGCGATCGTGGCGGCCTATCCCTTCGCCAAGCGCGTGACCTCGTGGCCGCAGCTCGTGCTGGGCTTCGCCTTCGCCTGGGGCGGGCTGGTCGGCTGGGCGGCTTTGACCGGCGGCCTGGCCGCGCCGGCCTTCGCGATCTACGCCGCCGCGATCCTATGGACGATCGGCTACGACACGATCTACGCGATCCAGGACGCGCGCGACGACGTCGCCGCCGGCATCCGTTCCACGGCACGGCTGTTCGGGGCGCGCCTGCGGCTGGCGGTGGCGCTGCTCTACGCCGGCGCCGTGCTCATGGCCGAGCTGGCACTCGCGCTGGCCGGCGCCGCGGGCTCGCTGTGGGCGCAGGCCGGCGTGTGCGGCTTCGCGCTCCACCTCGGCTGGCAGGTCGCCCGCGTCGATCTGACCGATACGGCGGAGGCCCTGCGGCTGTTCCGCTCCAACCGCGACGCGGGACTGATCCTGGCGGCCGGCCTAGCGATCGCGGCGGCCTTCGGCGCGACGTGATCCCGACCGCCAGCCGATTGCCTGAAACCAAGGATATGCGTAACCCGTAGCTCGGTCGAAGCACGGAAGCCATCATGCCCAAGCCTTTGCCCACCCTGCTCGTCGCCGTCGTTGCCTGCATGGCGTCGTTCGCCGCCGCCGCGCGGCAGCCGGCCGATCTCGCCGGCACGTGGGAGCTGTCCTTCGACAAGACCGGCTCGGTGTGTCGCGTCCTCCTGCGCGCGGAGAAGTCGGACAAGGGCGACTTCTTCCTCGGCATGCCGAGCGCCTGCCGCCACGCCATGCCGGGCATCGCCGCCGTGGGCCGCTGGTCGATGCCCGACGACGGCCACCTCGTGCTCGGCGATCCCGGCGGCGCGCAGCTGCTGAC
>CAZZWW010000342.1:1248-3233 GCA_964657815.1 Vulcanimicrobiota bacterium
GGCCGCGTCCGGGGACGGCTTCGCCAATTCGGGGCCGGTTGGCACCTACGCGCTGAAGCCGGTGGCGAACGGCCGCTCGGCCGTCAGCGCCGGGCTGACCCCGGTGGAGCCGGCGTCGGCCACGGTGGCGGCGTCCGCCGCGGACGCGCCGGCGCAGCCGCCGGTCGTGCTGGAGAAGATCGCCTCGCGCCGCGCCCGCGCCGAGGCGGAGCCCGCGCCGACCGAGAGCCGCGAGGATCTGCCCGGCCGCTACGCCGTGATGCGCGAGAAGCGCGACACCGGATGCATGATCACGCTCGACAGGTCGCGGTCGTCGGGCTCCGACCGGGCGCAACTCGCGCCGGGCTGCCGCGACCAGGGCATCGTGATCTTCGATCCCTCCTCCTGGCAGCTGGTCAAGGGCCGGCTCGTGCTGACCGCGAAGGCCGGCCACAAGGCCACGCTCGAGAAGGACGCCGAAGGGCGGTGGGAGAAGGACCCGAAGGAGGGCGGAAAGCCGCTGGGGCTGAAGAAGCTGTAGGGCTGACCAGGAAGGTCATTCCGGGGCGCCGTAGGCGAAGCCGGAACCGGTGAGCTTCGGCGTCTCTGGAAAGCACGAGGCGCACCGATTCCGGGTTGTCGCTGCGCGAGCCCGGAATGACGACGTTTGTGGACCACCCTACCTTCGCGCCAGCGGCAGGATCGACAGCGAGCGCACCCCCTGCGCGCCGCGGATCAGCACGCCTTCGATGTCGGCGGTGGCCGACGGCCCGGTGTGGAACACCAGGTAGCGCGCGTGCGAAAATTCCGGACGGCCGTAGGCGGCGTGGATGTCGGCGACGATGTCGGCGGGATCGAGCAGCACCACGAGGTGCTGGGCGAGGTAGCCCAGCGTGTTGACGCCGAGCTCGGCCTCGCTGAAAGCCACCGAGCCGGTCTCGGCGACGCCGAAGGCGGCGCGTACCACCGCCACGTCGACGTTCTCCAAGCTGGCCGGCTCGGCATCGAGATCGAGCGGGCGGGTGCCTTCGACGTCGGGCACGCGCGACGCGACGGCCGCCTGACCGGCGAGGCGGTCGCGCACGGGGGCCAGCGGATCGCCAGGCATCGGCTCCAGCCAAGTGCCGCCCATCGCCTTGAAGGCCTCGACGAAGCGGGCGAGGCGTGCGCTGACGTCGTTGCCGGTCTGGTCGAACAGCGGGATCTCCGGTCGCGGGCGCGGCGCCGGCTTGTTGTCGCGGATCGCACCGAGGATGGCGTCGCGGCTACTCACTTCGTCTTGCCCTGCGTGCCGGCCCGGTTCCTGGCCCACCACAGATGGAACGTCTCCCCCGCCGGCTTCGGGTTCTCGCGGCCCCTCCCCCAAGCGTTCAGCTTGGAATAGGTGGCGAAGCGCGGCAGGTGCTGCAGCGCCGAGTCCGCCGTCGAGATCGCGGCGCGGTAGAGCCGCGGATTGCCGAGCACCACGCCCGCCGCCTGCATCGCGGTCTTCTTGGCCCAGGGCACCTCGTGCTCCTCGGCCATGATGGTGCGCCAGGCGTAGATCTGCTCGTGCAGATTGATCTTGGTCGGGCAGACGTTGGTGCACGAACCGTTCAGCGTCGAGGCGAACGGCAGGTTGGAAAACTTGTGCCGGTCGAAGGTCGGGTCGAGGATCAGGCCGAGCGGGCCGGTGTAGGTGAAGCCGTAGGAGAGCCCGCCCGAGCGGCGGAACACCGGGCAGGTGTTCATGCAGGCGCCGCAGCGGATGCATTTCAGCGAGGTCCAGAACTGCTCCATCCCGAGCCGCTTGCTGCGCCCGTTGTCGACCAGCACGACGTGCATCTTCGCGCCCCGCCGCGGCGCCATGAAATGCGAGGTGTATTGCGTGATCGGCGAGCCCAGCGCCGAACGCGACAGCAGGCGGATGAAGACGCCGAGGTCGGTGGTACGCGGCACCAGCTTCTCGATGCCGACGGAGGCGATGTGCAGCTTCGGCGTGTTGGCCGAGAGGTCGGCGTTGCCCT
>CAZZWW010000343.1:0-3219 GCA_964657815.1 Vulcanimicrobiota bacterium
CGAGATGAAGGGCTGCTTCTGCTGGCTCGCTACCGGGCGATCAGCGATGCCGCCAGACGCAAGCAAGGCATGGCGTATATTGAAATGATGCTCGCGGAAGAGGCAGACTGATCGGCTCCTTCTGCCGAAGGCGGTATCATCACCGTAATAGAAAGCGGCGATAACAATTTTTAAAGTGTGGGGTGACGAGCGATGATCTGCTCGCTATCGAGAGGAAACACTTGGACCCTGCCTTATGAAAGACGAAAGCTCTGCCAGAGCAGCATTGATAAAGCTGCCACTTACCGATGGTACGGCCGATCCGCTCGCCGTCCACCGGGGTTTACTTGCGCTTGCACGGCGAGGTACGATCGCGCCTGAAACCCTCGATCTGTTTGAGATCAAGCAGGTCTGCTACGCGCTGGAAGTTCATTACGCACAACTCGGATTGTCTCAATAGACCATCAGCGCGGAGGCAATTACCATGTCTCGCCCGTCCCGCCATCCATTCCGATTGTGCGGCTTTTACGCGGCTTCGATGACTCCTGACTCACAATCGCCGTCGCCTCCCCCGCCGTGACCGGTTTGCTGAACAAGAAGCCCTGCATCTGCGTGCAGCCCGCTGCAACAACCTGCGCCCGCTGATCTTGGGTCTCCACGCCCTCTGCGGTGATATCAGCCGCAACGCGTTTGCCCAGGCCTACGACGGCCTGGACGATCGCCGCCGTGCCGGGATCGTCGATCTCGCGGACGAAGGTACGGTCGATCTTGATCTTGCTAAACGGGAAGCGGCGTAGGTACGCGAGGCTGGAGTAGCCGGTGCCAAAGTCATCCAAGGCGATCCGGACGCCGAGTTCCCGCAGATGCAACAGGCAGGCGATGACTGCCTCTGCGTCCTTCATCAACACGCTCTCGGTGATCTCCAATTCCAGCCGGTCCGGCGTCAGCCCTGAGGCGGCGAGAGCCGCCACCACCGTGTGGGTGAGCTGATGCGGCTTGTGGAACTGCACCGCAGACACGTTCACCGCTATGCGGAGGTGCTTGGGCCAGGATGCCGCTTGCTGGCAGGCCTCGTGCAAGGCCCAGTCGCCGATCGTCACGATCAGACCGGTCTCCTCGGCGACTGGTATGAAGTCGCCGGGGTTGATCAGCTCGCCCGTCGGGTGGCGCCAGCGCAGCAGCGCTTCGAAACCATCGACGCGGTCTGTCGCCAGATCGACGAACGGCTGGTAGTGCAATTCGAATTCGCCTCGCTTCACTGCGCTCCGAAGATTATGATCGAGCAAGGTGCGTTCGGCGACGATCGCGTCCATGCCGGGCTCGAAGAAGCAATAGCCATCCCGACCCTCGGCCTTGGCGCGGTAGAGCGCGATGTCGGCGTTCTTGAAGAGATGCTCGGCCGTCACCTCTGGTGGTTGCCCAGGGCCGACCACTATGCCGATGCTGATGCCTACACCGACGCTGCGATCGTCAATCTCGATAGGGTCACCAACAGCGGAGACGATCCGATCCGCTATCGCGCTCGCCTCTCTCGCACCGTTGATCTGACGCAAGATGATCGCGAACTCGTCGCCACCCAGACGCGCCACGGTGTCGCCATCCCGCACGATTGCGCTCAGGATGTCGGCGACGCGGCAGAGCAGCCGGTCTCCCGCCGTGTGGCCGAGCGTGTCGTTGACGTTCTTGAAGCGATCGAGGTCGCACGCAAGCACGGCGAAGCTGCCGCCGTGGCGTTCGGCGTAGCCGATCTCCTGGTCGAGGCGGTCTTGGAATAGAGTTCGGTTGGCCAATCCCGTGAGAGGATCGTGCAGCGCCATGTGCGCGATCAACGCTTCGGTTTCCCTGCGCTGGGTCACGTCGATGTGGGTGCCGACCATCCGGGTCGCTCGGCCTCGGCCGTCTCGGGCGACCACCTTCCCGCGCGCGAGGGTCCAGACATACCCGTCTGTCTTCTTGCGGAGCCGGTACTCGCATTCGAATTTGGCGGTGCGACCTTTAAAGTGCTCCAAGAGCTTCGCTCTGGCGAGTGGCAGGTCGTCGGGATGAGTTATCGCTTCCCAGGCCGAGATGTTCGGCGCGATCTCGGTGGCCATGTATCCGAGGATCGTCAGCCAAGGACCAGAAAGGCGTACATCGCCCGTCGGGATATCGAGGTCCCAAATGCCATCGCTTCCGCTGTCCAGTGCCATAGCCTGACGCTCTTCGCTGACGCGCAGGTCTTCCTCGATGCGCTTGCGGTCCGACACGTCGCGCAACGATGCGACATAACCGGTGATCGGCCCACCGTGCTCATCTCGCGTCAGGCTGAACGAGACTTCGATCCAGACGTATGTGCCGTCCTTGCGCCTGTAGCGCTGCGTGGTGACGGCATTCTCCACCGCTCCCCGACAGAGGTCGTCGAGAAGAGAACGGTATCCGTCGGCGTCATCGGGATGGACGAAGCCGATTGGCGTCGTGCCTATGAGTTCCTCCGGATCATACCCGAGCACCGACTTGGCGGCAGGCGAAACGTACCGCCGTGTCGTGTCGAGATCGGACCAGATGACGATGTCCGTGGTATTCTCGGCCAGAAGGCGGAAGCGTCGTTCGCTTTCTCTGATCGCTTGCTCATCTTTGCGAAGAGTACTCTCTCGAAACGCCAGCAAGGCTTTGGTGCGACGGCGTTCCTCGGCATCAACAGCCTGGGCGAGGTGGGCTTCGTGGAGAAGAAGGTGAGCCTCGACGCTGTGGGCGAAATCCTGGAGAAGCGCGATCTCTGCCGAACCAAAATCGGCACGGGGCACGCGATCCAGCACGCAGAGAGTGCCGACGATATCGCCGCATTGGAGCGCGATCGGCACTCCGGCGTAGAACCGGACACACGGCTCTGAGGTTACAAGCTCACAATCTGCGTACTGCCGGTGGGCGCAGAGATCGGGAACAATCAGCACCTCGCCCTTCGAAAGCAGAATGGTATCGTTGCAGAACGTGGAGACGCGAGCCGCCGCTAAGGGTTCAACACCCCACCGGCCCTTCAGCCAGCCTCTACGCTCGTCCATGAGGTTGACGAAAGCGATCGGCACGTCGAAGAGGCGCGCTGCTGCGCGGCAGATCGAATCGAGCCCCGGCGCGAAATCAGCTTCGTGGTCTCGCAACGCTTCGCTCGAAGCTCTGCCTTTACTTTCTACAGACCGCATGAGCAGGCCCAGCTCTTCTCGCATCGCTGAGGCTGAGGTACACCGGAATCCTTGCCAAGACATT
>CAZZWW010000344.1:0-3218 GCA_964657815.1 Vulcanimicrobiota bacterium
TCACCCTCGAGCAACCGAGCCACAAAGCGCATGCGCTCGTCCATCTTGGATAACTGTAGGTGGCGGCCGTAAATTGCACACTTCCGGCGGGCTAAAATTGCACACTCGTTGACGACGCCCCCGGCGCCGTTTCACCTAGGCAGCACACCGATCATGCGGAGCTGCCATGTACTCACGGGAGACGAGAGTGTTGTTACGCCATTATTTGGAGCAGGGAGTGGGTAAAGCCGAGTTGGCCAGGAAGCTGGGCGTCAGCCGCCGCACGGTGTATCACTGGATCGAGACCGAGCAGTTGGACCGGGACTTGGACGACGAGGCGGTTCGGTATACACCGCGGCCGCCGGTGCCAACCAAGTTGGATCCGTTCAAGGGTATCGTCCAAGAGCGACTTCAGGCTTTTCCGCGACTAACTGCGCAGCGAGTGCTCGAGGAAGTCCGGGCCGCCGGCTACGACGGCGGATATACCCAGCTTAAGCAGTACATCCGGCACGTTCGGCCCCGAGCGATCGAGGAGGTTGTGCAACGCTTCGAGACCCCGGCTGGATTCCAAGGCCAGGTGGATTTCGCCTCGTTCAACCTTCCGTGGGGCCGGCGCTATGCGCTAGTCGTCGTGCTGGGGTACTCGCGGTTGCTGTGGTTGCGGTTCTTTCCTCGGCAGAACATGCAGGCGCTGTTCGCCGGCCTCGAGGGTGCCTTCGCGGCTTTCGGCGGCGTCCCGCAGGAGTTGCTGTTTGATCAGATGCGCTCCGTCGTCATCGGCGATGATCGACTCAGCCGCGGCGCGTTGGTGCTCAACGCTGAGTTCCAGCGCTTCGCCGCCCACTGGGGCTTCCGCCCGCGAGCCTGTCGGCCGTATCGGGCGAAGACCAAAGGCAAGGTCGAACGGCCGATCCGTTACCTGCGCGAGAGCTTCTTTTACGGCCGCACGTTCCTAAACGACGCGGATCTGAACGCGCAGGTCGAGCGCTGGCTTGCGACTACCGCTAATTGGCGCACGCATCGGACTATTGGCGAGGCTCCACAGTTGCGCTTCGAGCGCGATGAACGATTTACCCTTAAATCCCTGGCTTCGACGCCCTATCCACGACTGTACGGCATGCCGCCGTCCCCGGCGTCGAAGAAGATGCCATATCCGATCGACGTACAACGCCGCCCGCTGAGCGTCTACGCGGAGGCAGTCCGATGAGCGCTGTGCGACGCGACCACATCCGCGAGATGCTCGCCGACCTGAAGCTACCCGGTGCCCTGGAAGCCATCGATGACATCCTCGCCGAGGTCGATCGTGGCGGCGTCACCGCCGGCGAGGCGCTCGAGCGGTTGCTCGGGGCGCAGATCTCGCTGCGCAACAACCGCCGACTGCAGACGGCCATGCGCTCATCCCGACTGCCGGCAATTAAAACCATCGAGCAGTTCGACTTTGCCTTCCAACCCTCGATCAAGCGCGAGCAGATCGACAGCCTCCACGAGCTCGGCTTCATCAAGCGGCACGAGAACGTCATCTTCTTGGGGCCCCCTGGCGTCGGCAAGACCCAGGTATCTATCTCGTAGGGTTAACGCCGAGGGGCAAGACGATGAACGCCCGGATGGGGCCTCGACGATGTGATCGCGGGTTAACCCTTCCATTTCCTGACGTACTCTTGCCTGCGGGCACCGGGCCTGGCAACCGCAAGACCGTGGGAGAGCCGACAAGTTCGTCCCGACGATGTGAAGCCCATGGTTGCTTGGCTCGGAGCTGGCGCAGGCAAGAGTAACGAGATGGTGGCGCAAGAGGTATCGGACCTCAAGCGGCCACGGATGAAGCACCTGGCTGTGCTGCCCAGCCTCGAGCCCTCTTCGTCGTCAACAGGGAGATACTTATGCCTTTGATCCAGAAGGCGCCACCACGGCGCAGGACGATTGGTGTCGATCTGGCTATAAGCGGAGCCCAGGTCGCACAGGTTTTCGATGATGGCAAGCCAGTCGGTAAACCTGTTCGTTTCCGCTTGACCTCGGCCGACCTCGCGCGGTTCATTTCTGTCGTGCTGAGCGGCACAGATGCGAACACGCAGCTGACCGCCGTCATGGAGCCGACCGGGATGTCATGGTTTCCTGTAGCAGCCTGGCTGCGTCGTGCGGGCATCACGGTTATCCGCGTCAAGGGCCAGCGCGTGAAGGCACTTCGTAAGTATCTGAGTGAACACGCGAAGACTGACAGCGCCGATGCTACGGTTCTTGGACTCATCCCGGCATTCGGTGATCGGGGCCTGGATCCGCTGCACGTACCTGCGCCGGATTATCACGCGCTTCAGCGCTTTACGAAGCAACGGCATCGATATCAAGACCTGATCGCGTCGTCGCGGCGACGTATCCTCGATCTGATTCGATGGGCCTGCCCAGCATTGGAGGCGGTTTTACCCGATACGGTAACGCAACTCGCGCTCGCCATACTGAGTGAGTATTTCTCTCCGGAGAAGGTGTTGGCGTGTCGACGAGATGTCTTGGGGCGATTCTTGGCCCGCAGCGCCTCTGGCAGCCATCCTCAGAGCGGCCCCTTCATCGATGAGCTCGTCGTTCAGCTGAAGGCCGCGGCTGCAGAGACGGTCGCTCTGCACGGCGCCAGCGTCGATTTCGATGCCCTACAGTTTGAAGTACTCCAGGAAGTCGAGCACCTGCGCCTCTGGATTCGACACGTCGTCGAGCTGGACCGGGAAGTGGAAGCCATCTACCGACGAGTACACCCAAGCGATGCGATCCGATCTATTCCCGGCATCGGTTCTACGCTGGCGCCTCTGCTGGTCGCTGTACTTGGCCAGGTAAACCGCTTCCGCAACGTGGATCATATCCGTGGCTTCTGCGGCATGTTCCCCACCAAGAGCGCCTCCGGCGGCCAGGAGCACCCTGGGCAGCGACTCACGAAGAGTGGCAGCGACCGGATCAAGCGAGCCTTGTATCTCGCTTCAGATACTGCGCGCAAGATCGATCCGGATTTGGCAGCCGTCTATTGGCGCCTGATGGTCCGGAAAGGACATCATCACAAGCAAGCGATATGCGCGGTCGCGACGCGGCTGGTCAATCGCATTTTCCGTGTCCTGAAGACCGGAGAGCCCTACGTTCTACGTGATGAGAGTGGCAACCGCCTCAACGTAGCTGACGCCAAACGGCTCGTCGTCGAACGATTCTCGGTCCCGCTTGAGATCCGGCGAGTGCGGCGTAAGACCATGGTCGAGGCCGCCGCATGA
>CAZZWW010000345.1:0-3217 GCA_964657815.1 Vulcanimicrobiota bacterium
AGCGCGCTCCATCGCTTGAGACTGTAGGCGATGGCTTTAGCGAGTTCGCTCTTGGTCGACAGCTTCGCGCGCTGCACGATGGCGGCGAGATCGTCGGCACTGTCCAGCTCCTGACAGCGATGCCGCCTAACCAACCGCATCGCTGCGAGGTTGCCAAGATGATCGTCCATCCGAGTGCTCGGCGTCTCGGCATTGGCCGATGCCTCATAGCCCGAGCGATCGAACACGCCGAAGAACTCGGCAAGACGCTGGTCACTCTCGATACACGAACCGGTGACGCAGCCGAGCCGCTCTATGCCTCCGTCGGCTTCGAGGTCGCAGGCATCATCCCGGACTTTGCCTGGGATCCTGACGGACGCGCACGCCACTCGACGACCTATATGTTCCGTCGGATCTGATCCGGTGTCCGCCGCCTGGCTGCTGTCGGATTTTAGTGCGGTTGTCGGCGGTATGTTGGTGGCTGCACAAGGCCCGATCTATGCGAAGCTATCCGGGGAACTGAACCGTGATCCGCTGGCCGCCGTCTTCGTCGCCTTCCTAACAGCAACCCTTGCAATCGGCTTGCTCGCCCTAGTGTCAGGCAGCTGGCGTTCGATCTCGGCGACGGTGCTCCTCGGGCTTCCGTCTTGGGTGTGGCTGGGTGGCCTGTTGGGCGCGTGTCACGTCATGATTTCGATGCGAGCCATCCCTGTAACGGGGGCGACCGCCTTCCTCGTGCTGGTCGTTGCCGCCAACCTGATCGGAGCGTCGATCTACGATCACATCGGAGCGTTCGGACTTGAGGAACGGCCGTTTGGAATGGCTCGTCTTCTTGGAGTGATGACCGTGCTGGTCGGCGTCGTTATAACGGTGAAGGCGTAGCGACTGTCTGCTTTTTCATCTTCGGCTCCCAAAGCCGACTGTCGCCTGTCCACCCCTGAGCGGCCCTCCCGCATCCGACCCACTTCGGACATTTAGAGCCAGCCGTCGCAGGGGTCGGCGGCGAGATATACGGGAGGCTGAGCGCAGTCTTAGACTAATTCAGATCGCGCTGATCTTGGTTCGAGCTTCCAGCTTGGCCGCGTCCTCTTTTCGCTCGGAATAGCGATCGGTCATCTGGCCGACGCGAGGTCGCAGCATCACGGTGAAGCGGACCAGCTCCTCGACCACGTCCACGATCCGGTCGTAATACGGCGACGGCTTCATTCGACCAGTCTCGAACTCGGTGAATGCCTTCGCCACGCTGGACTGGTTCGGGATGACGAACATCCGCATCCATCGGCCGAGCAGGCGCAGCGAGTTGACCGAATTGAAGCTCTGCGATCCGCCCGAGACCTGCATCACCGCGAGCGTGCGGCCCTGCGTCGGGCGGACGCCACCCATGGCGAGCGGCAGGTGATCGATCTGCGCCTTGATCAGGCCGCTGATCTGACCGTGTCGCTCGGGGCTGCACCAAATCTGTCCCTCTGACCAGATCGAAAGCTCGCGCAGCTCATGGACAGCCGGGTGGTCATCACCTTGTACTTGGTCCGGCATCGGAAGATCGGACGGATCGAAGATGCGCGGTTCGGCCCCGAAGACGCGTAGTAATCGGGCAGCTTCCTCCACGACCAGCCTGGAATAGGAGGTCGCGCGAAGCGATCCGTAGAGCAGTAGGATGCGCGGTGGAGGATCGAGCGGGCCGAGGCCGATCGCGGGTCGGTCGATCACGAAACGTCGATCGAGCGCAGGCAGGTAGTCGGGATCGTCGAGGGCGCGCAGACGCGGCATGGAAGGACTCAGGAGTGGGAGGCGACAACCGGCAGCCAGATCACGAGCGCGAGAAGCGTCACGAGGAGGACAGGCGGCGTGATGACGAGTCCGACCCGCATGTACTGGCCCCAGGTGATCCGCTGGCCCTTGCTGGCCAACACGTGAAGCCAAAGCAGGGTAGCGAGGCTGCCGATCGGCGTGATCTTCGGTCCGAGGTCGCAGCCGATCACGTTGGCGTAGGTCATCAACTCGCGCATCAGCGGTGGAAGATGAGGCGCCTGTTGGATCGACAGCGCGCCGACCAGCACGCTGGGCATGTTGTTCGTGACCGAAGATAAAATGGCGGCGGCAAAGCCGGTGCCGACAGTCGCCGCCACCGTGCCGTATCCGGACAGCCAACCGAGACCTCGCGCGAGATGATCCGTCAGACCCGCGTTACGAAGCCCGTAGACGACCAAGTACATCCCAAGCGAGAAGATCACGATCTGCCACGGCGCGCCCGCCAGCACCCCTCGTACGCCGATTGTAGCGCCCCTTCTGCCGGTGAACCACCGTCCGGCCAGCGCGAGTAGGAGGATGGCGCCGGAGGCGGTCACGACCGAGACCGGGACGTTGAACGGCGCCGTTACGAAGTAGGCGATCAGCAGCCCGAACAGCAACGGGAAGGCCGCTCGGAAGACCACGGGGTCGCGGACCGCCGCCGCCGGTAGCCCGAGGTCGGCAACAGCATAGGTCGCGGGTACGTCACGCCCGAAGTAGAGCCAGAGCACGCCCAGCGTCGCCAGAAACGATACGAGATCGACGGGAACCATCACCGCCGCGTACCGGCCGAAGCCGATGTCGAAGTAGTTGGCGGAGACGATGTTGACGAGGTTGGAGATCACCAGCGGCAAGCTGGTCGTGTCGGCGACAAAGCCGCACGCGAAGATGAAGGCGAGGGCCGCCTGGGGCGGGAATTCGAGCCGCAGCAGGATCGCCAGCACGATGGGCGTCAACAGAAGCGCCGCGCCGTCATTTGCGAACACTGCCGCGATCGCGGCGCCGAGCATGACTACGAGCGGGAACAATAGACGGCCTCGACCCCCGTCCCAGCGTGCGATGTGCAAGGCGGCCCATTCGAAGAAGCCCGCCTCGTCCAGCAGCAACGAGATGATGATCAGCGCCACGAAGGTGAACGTGGCGTCCCAGACGATGTGCCAGACGATCGGGATGTCACCGAGATGGACAGCGCCGGTCGCGAGGGCGACGGCGGCACCGATCAAGGCGCTCCAGCCAATGCCGAACCCTCTCGGTTGCCAGATGACGAAGACGAGCGTGGCGATGAAGATGACGAGCGCGAGCATGGTCTTCGTCAGCTCGGTCGGACGCGACGGCCGTGATCATCAACGACTTGCTCGCCATCCTCTTTGACGATGGCGGCCCGTTGTGGACCGTCGAGAAGATCGAGCACGGTCTCAGAAGGACGACACAGCTTCACTCCGAGCGG
>CAZZWW010000346.1:0-3217 GCA_964657815.1 Vulcanimicrobiota bacterium
AAGCCGGACGCTTCGCTGGCTGACGCCCTGCCCCCATGACCCGGCCTCATCATTGGGCCGCCCGCCTCCGTCATCACCTCGCGGCGGTCTGCGGGCTGCGGTCGGGGCCGCTGCCGATGGCAGCCATGCTGCGCAGCGGTCTTTCGATCGCGGCCGGTTTCTCGCTCTTCGTTGCCTTCGAGCTGCTCGAGGCCGCCATCATCTGCGCCTTCTTCACGAACTTCCTCTGCCTCGCGGACCGGGCAGAGGCCATAGCGACCCGTGTCAAGGTGCAGGTGGCAGGCGGTGTCGTGTTCGTCGTGCTCGGCGGTCTCGGCATCGCCGTGGCGGGCCACGTCGGCGCGATCGTCGCGGTGGTGTTCGCCCTCGCCTTGGTGGCCGGCTTCGTCCACGGCACTGCGCCAGGCCTCGAGGCGCTGCCCCGCTTCGGGCTGTGCTGCCTCGTAGTGACTGCCTTCCTCCCCATCGACAAAGGGACGAGCCTCTTCGCGGCCGTGATCGGGACGATCCTGGCGATCATGATCGTGCTGATGGACGATCAGGTTCGCCGTGGACGGCGTAGGGTGGACGTCGTCAGGGCGAAGGGCGGTGCCGGCCGTCCGGGTCCACGCTTCAGCCTGATCTACGGCTGCGCCGCCGCGGTCGGGCTCGGGATCGGGGTGCTTTGGGGCGGACAGCGGCCCTACTGGGTGACGGTCACCGTGCTGCTGGTGATGCAGCCCGACCGACGCGCCAACACGGTCCGCGTGGCCCAACGTTTCCTCGGCACGATCGCCGGCGTCGTGGCGGCCTTCTTGGCGGTGCGCGCGCTGCCGGATACGGTTCGGCCGGGCGGGCTGCTCGCGCTGGTCCTGACGCTGCCGTTCCTCTGGCCGCTCGGCTTCGAGCGCAACTACGGGCTCGGCACGGCCGCGCTCTCGGCCTGGGTGCTGCTGCTCATCGACACCGCCCAGCCGGACGCCGACCTCGTAGCGGCGCTGTTTCGCGCGCGCTTGTCCGACACGGCGATCGGCTGCGCCATCGCGCTCGCCGGCAGTTTCGCCTTCTTCGAGGCGAGGGAGATCGCGACGGCGGACGATTGAAGCTCGGATGGTCCTCCGAGAGACGTGCGGCACCGCAGCCCTACGGCACAGTGCGGTCCCATCACGACCCACAGCTTTTCCGCGTCCATCAACAGGGCGGGACAACGCCGCTCATGCCGAAGTGACGGTCCATGTCCGACGCAGGGCGCGGTGCCTCATCCCTCTGCTTTGAGGTAGGGCGTGCCGTCCTTGTGCACGAAGCGTCCGTCGGCGTTGGTGCTCATCATGTCGATGTCGGAACAGGTGGTGACGTCGGCCGGCGCGCGTGAGCCGACCTCGAGATAGACCGCCGTCGCGCGAGACCGATTGATCAGATGGTGCCCGTTGCCGGTGCCTTTCAGGAAGGCTGCGGCATCGCCAGCGTGCAGCAACGTCTCGCCCGTATCCTCAACGAGCGTCAGTTCGCCCTCAATGACGTAGACGAACTCGTCTTCATGCGAATGCCAATGGCGCTGGCTCGACCAGCCGCCCGGCGGCAGACGCATGAGGTTGACGCCGAAGTCGACGAGCCCGCCCGCATTGCCCAGCCGCTGCCGCACGCGCGTCGCGCACGGCGCGTCGAAGGGCGCCGGATAGCCCGATCCGAGGCGCCGAGGAACGGCGGGGATGTCGATCTTGGGCACGGGGTCGTCCTCCTCGCTGTTGTCAACGCATCGATCCCGACAGCCCAGCCTCCGGCGCTTAGACCCGCAGACCTTGGCGCCTGTGATGCTCCTTCACGTCGGCGATCTCGTCCAGCATGGTGCGCAGCGCCTCGACCGCGCGGTGCTCGGCCTCGCTCAGCGGCTCCTTCGGATGGAAGTGCCGGAGCAGCACGGTGAGCGCGTCGCCGATGCGGCCGAGCTGCTTGCCGTAGCTCGCGACCTCGTTCAGCACCTGCTCCTCGACATCGGGGGCGCTTGAGCGTCCCACGTTGATGTTGATGAGCCCGGTCTGATTGCCGAAGGGGCTCATGAAGGCGGTCCAGATCGCCTGGCTGACGTTTCCGGACAAAGGTAGGCGGACGCTGGCCATGGTGCTCCTCCTGCAAGGGCCAGGCATTGTAGCGCCGAGCACGCCGACCGCGTCCGCGACTTTGGTCGTGCGGCCGTCGGCTCAGGTCGCGGCGGACATGAAGCCGGGCAGCCAGCCTTCGTGAGCCCGCTCCAGATCGGCAAGAGCCACGACCTCGCCGTCGACGACGATGTCGCGGCCTCCCGTGGTGCCGATGCGCTCGATGGTCATGTCCGGATTGGCGAAGCGCAGGATGACGTCGGCGTCGTTCGCCGAAGCCGTCACGAGGTAGCGGGCCTGATCCTCGCCGAAGAGCCAGCAGTGCGCCGGCACGGGGCCCGACACCTCGATCGTCGCGCCGAGGCCTCCGGCCAGCGCCATCTCGGCGAGAGCGACCGCGAGGCCGCCGTCGGAGACGTCGTGGCAGGCGGAGATGCGCCCCTCGGCGATGAGCCCGCGCACGAAATCGCCGTTGCTGCGCTCGGCGGCGAGGTCGACCGGCGGCGGGGCGCCCTCCTCCCGCCCGCAGATCTCGCGCAGGTAGAGCGATTGGCCGAGCCAACCGCGCGTCTCGCCGATCAGCAGGATCGCCTCGCCCTCGGCGACGAAGCCGATGCCGACGCTGGCGGCCACGTCGGCGATGATGCCGACGCCGCCGATCGAGGGCGTCGGCAGGATGCCGCGGCCGGCGCTCTCGTTGTAGAGCGAGACGTTGCCCGACACGATCGGGAAATCGAGCGCGCGGCAGGCCTCGCCGATGCCCCTGACGCAGCCGACGAACTGGCCCATGACCTCCGGCTTCTCGGGATTGCCGAAGTTGAGGTTGTCCGTCGCCGCCCGCGGCAGGGCACCGGTCGCGGTGATGTTGCGCCAGGCCTCGGCCACCGCCTGCTTGCCGCCCTCGTAGGGGTCGGCCTCGCAGTACCGGGGGGTGACGTCGGTGCAGAGCGCGAGGCCTTTGGGTCCGTCGCCGACGCGCACGATTGCCGCGTCCCCGCCGGGGCGGCGGATCGAGTTGCCGCCGATGAGGTGGTCGTACTGCTCCCAGACCCATCGCTTGGAGGCGACGTCGGGGGCGGCCAGCAGCGTCAACAGCGCCTCGCGCGTTTCGATCGGCGGCGCCACGGAGGCGGCCTCGATCA
>CAZZWW010000347.1:0-3192 GCA_964657815.1 Vulcanimicrobiota bacterium
CGGCTCGAGCCCTTCGAGAACCTCGATCGAGGCGGCGGTGTAGTCGGCCTCCGAGGGTGTGCCGGCCTTCGCGGTTCTGGGTGCGAGATCGGTTGGCGGCAGCTTGCGCGCCGCGCCGCCGCCGAAGAGATCACGTGAGTTCGCCATGCCCGTACGTACCCCTGCGAGGTCGACCGAGGGAAGGTCGCCGCCGCTGCATCGAAGGGAACATAACATAAACCGACGGGCTAATCACCAGTGGTGAGCTCGCGCCGAAAGGCGCCGAGGCCCGCCCGCCGAACGTATGCATGACGCCGTCGACAAGCGCTGTCTCGGTCCCGTGAAGAGCAACGACCTCCTCGCCTGCCGCGTAGTCAGGGAGGAACGCCCGCTCTGCAGCAGATTATGGATCGATCGATCCTGAAGTTTCTGCACGACACCGATTGCCAGGGACTTCGGGATCGAGCATTCCCGATTTCGGAGGTACCACCCGATGGCACGCACCGGCCGGCCGCGCGCGTTCGAGACCGCCGCCGCCATCGATCAGGCGCTGCTGCTGTTCTGGGAGCACGGCTACGAGGCGACCTCGCTGACGCAATTGAAGGCAGCGATGGGCGGGATCTCGACGGCGAGCTTCTACGCCGCCTTCGGCTCCAAGGAGGCGCTGTTCCGCGAGGTCGTGGCCCGCTACCTCGACACGCACGGCAAGGTGACATCGGCGCTGAAGGATCCGGCGTGGCCGCCGCGCGCCGCGATCGAGCACGTGCTGCGCGCCTCTGCGCGAATGCAGACCGGGGACGTTCATCCGCCGGGTTGCCTCGTCGTCTTGTCGGCGAGCGCCTGCTCGGCCGAGAGCCGGCCGATCCAGGCGCTGCTCGCCGCCGAGCGCCGCCGCAACCGAGCCGGTCTTCTCGCCTGCGTCGCCCGCGCCGTCGCCGCCGGCGAACTGCGGGACGGCACCGACCCGACGGCGCTGGCCACGCTGTTCGAGGGAATCCTGGTCGGGCTCTCGATCCAGGCTCGCGACGGCGTGTCGCTCGCGGCGCTGGAGGCCTCGATCACGCAGGTGATGAGCCTCTGGGACGCACTGGCGACCGTTCCATTCGATGCGAGCAAGCTAACGCGGACTTAACGTCCAGTCTGCTAGGCTTACGAACCGTCACTTTCGCGCGCACGTTGTCATGGCCGAACCGCTCACCGTCGTCATCCTGTTCGATCATGCGGCGGTCACCGGTGGCCAAGCGAAGGTGGCTTTCGATTCGGCCGTGGGCCTCAAGCGCGCCGGGCACCGCCCTATCGTCTTCGCCGCTGCCGGACCGGTCTCGCCGCTTCTCGCGGAGAACGGCATCGAGACCATCTGCCTCGATCAGAAGGACCTCGTCGGCAATCCCTCGAAGCTGGCAGCGGCGGCTCAGGGCATCTGGAACCTGACCGCGGCGCGCGCGCTGCGCGACCTGCTCGCGACGCTGCCACGCGGGTCGACGATCGTGCACGTCCACGGTTGGGCCAAGGCTTTGTCGCCCTCGATCGCTGTCCCGATCCGCCGCTCGGGGCTGCCGGCGGTGTACACGATCCACGAATATTTCCAGTTCTGCCCCAACGGCGGCTTCTACAATTACCAGCAGCACCACGTGTGCAAGCTGAAGCCGCTTTCGGCGTCGTGCTGGGCGACCAATTGCGACTCGCGCAGCTACGGTCGCAAGCTGTGGCGCAACGTGCGCCTCTCCGTCGCCGAGCGCGCCGCACACCTGCCTGATGTCTTCTCGCACTACATCGCGATCTCCGACTTCCAGCAGGCGATCGTCGCGCCGCTGGTGCCGCGCCAAGCCAACCTGTTGCGCATCGACAATCCCGTCTCGGTGCCGGACATGGGCCCGAAGCGGGATCCCGCGACCGGCGACATCATCTTCGTTGGCCGGCTGTCGCCCGAGAAGGGCGTCTTCGTCTATGCGGAGGCAGCGCGGCGCGCGGGACTTCGGCCCACGTTCGTCGGTGACGGCCCGATCGCGGGGGAAATCGCGCGGCGTTATCCAGAGGCCAGACTGCTCGGCTGGCAGAATGCCGAAGGCGTACGATCGGTCATGCGCGCCGCCCGCGCGCTCGTCTTCCCCTCGCTCTGGTACGAGGGGCAGCCGCTCACCGTGCTCGAGGCCAAGGGCCTCGGCGTTCCGGTGATCGTCAGCGACGCATGCGCCGGTCGCGAAGAGGTCGAGGACGGCGTGACCGGTCTCTGGTTCAAGAGCCAGGACGCAGGCGACCTCGCCCGCGCTCTCGAGATCATGCGCGACGACGATCGCGTCACCGCCATGTCTCACGCCGCCTACGCCGCGTTTTGGCGCAGACCGCCGACGCTCGACCTCCACGTCGAGCGCATCACGGCCGTCTATGGCCAGATGCTAGCCGCCTTAGCACCCGGTCTAGGAAGGGAAACAGCCTCTTCCGTTCCTGCGAAACTGAAAAAAGCCTACAAAACAGGCGTCGTGCCTACCGCGTAGGCAGATTCGGTTCAGTAGGAGTAGTACATCTCGTACTCGACGGGGTGAGGCGTCATCTCGACCCGCAGAACGTCCGGGAACTTCAGCGCGACGTAGCTCTCGATGAAGTCCGGCGTGAAGACGCCGCCGGCGGTCAGGAAGGCGTTGTCGGCTTCGAGGCTGGCCAAAGCCTCCCGCAGGGAGCCGCAAACCGTCGGGATCGACGTCAGCTCCTGCTTGGGCAGATCGTAGAGATCCTTGTCCATCGCCGCGCCGGGATCGATCTTGTTCTTGATGCCGTCGAGCCCGGCCATGAGCATGGCAGTGAAGGCGAGGTATGGGTTCGCCATCGGGTCGGGGAAGCGCACCTCAAGTCGCTTGGCCTTCGGATTCGTCGTGTAGGGGATGCGGCACGAGGCCGAGCGGTTGCGCGAGGAATACGCCAGGAGCACCGGTGCCTCGTAACCCGGCACCAGCCGCTTATAGGAGTTGGTCGAGGGATTGGTGAAGGCGTTCAACGCCTTGGCGTGGCGGATGATGCCGCCGATGTACCACAGGCACTCCTGGCTGAGATCGGCATACCTGTCGCCGGCGAAAAGCGGCTTGCCGCCCTTCCAGATCGACTGGTGGACGTGCATGCCCGAGCCGTTGTCTCCGAACACCGGCTTGGGCATGAAGGTCGCCGTCTTGCCGTAGCTCTGTGCGACCTGGTGGATGCAGTATTTATAGACCTGCATAT
>CAZZWW010000348.1:0-3188 GCA_964657815.1 Vulcanimicrobiota bacterium
CGGGCTGGCGGCACGCCGGGCCCGGTATCGGTCACATCGAAGCGCAACCCGCCATCCTTGGCGACGCTGACGGCGATGCCGAGGCCGCCCTCGTCCGTGAACTTGACGGCATTGCCCGCAAGATTGAGCAGAATCTGGCGCAGCCGCACGGGGTCGCCGATCACGCGCCGGGGCACGTCGGCGGCGAGGGTCGCGGCGATCTCGAGTCCCTTGCCCTGCGCGCGAGGCGCCAGCAGTTCGGCGACGCCTTCGACGAGATGCACCAGGTCGAACGGGTCGGCCGCGATCTCGAGCTTGCCCGCCTCGATCTTGGAGAAGTCGAGGATCTCGTCGATCAGGCTCGCCAGGGCGCCGCCGGACGAGCGGATCGCCGCGACATAGGTCTCCTGCTCGGCGTCGAGCCGCGTACCGGCCAGCAGCTCGGCCATGCCCAGGATGCCGTTCAAGGGCGTGCGAACCTCGTGGCTGACGTTGGCGAGGAAGCGCGATTTGGCCTCGTTGGCCGCCTCCGCCCGCTCGCGCGCGGCCGAGGCCTCGCGCAGTTCCCAGATCTCGTCGCGCAGCTCGTCGACCTCGGACTGGAAACGGTGCGCGCGACGACGTCCCGCGACGACGAACAGCACCAGCGCCACCACGGCGCAGGCGGCGCCCAGCACGTCGAGCAGCAGGGGAGCGAGATCGGACATCGCCTGGACGCTAGCGCTGCCGTGCTGCCAGACCGTTCCGCGTTGCCGGCAATCGACCGGTGTCGCGGTAAGCTCCGGTAAAGCATCGCGGCGTGTGATAGCCGGGACCCCATCCGTCGTTTGGCCGATGGTCGAACGCCACGTTGCAGGGCAGCTGCCGCGGTTGTTACCGTTTCGTCCTGATGCCAGGGGGACACGGCAAATGGACGACTACGATCTTCGGCGGCTCTGGACATTCAAGAACAGGACGCTTCGCTTGTCGCAGGACGAGCTCGTCGCCCTGAGCGCGGTCGACCCGCAGATCCCGGCCGAAGACCTGGCCCGTCTCGCGGGCCACTGCGACGTTCGTGAAGACGGCTGCGCGCCAGGCGAGATCGGCCGATAGGCGTTGGTCGCTTGGAGCGCCAAAGGCGAACCCGGGACCCATGACAACGCGGCTGAATAAAGAGCCGGAACGACGCGCTTGATCCTGCGCGCGCGTTGCCATGGAGGCTGTCGCTGCGATCGCCGCGCGACGACAGCGCGATCGTCGGCTCGTCCTTCCCGAATCAGCTCTCGTTGCGCAGCCGATCGATCATCGGCTGCGTGATCAGGCAGATGCCCTTGGCGGTCCGGCGGAAGCGGGCGGCATCGTGCTCGGGATCCTCGCCGACGACGAGGCCCTCCGGGATGCGGACGCCGCGGTCGACGATCACGTTCTTGAGGCGGGCGCCGCGTCCGACCTCGACGTAGGGCAGCACCACCGCGCCGTGAATGCTGCCGAACGGGTGCACGTGCACGCCGGTGAACAGCAGCGAGCAGCTCATCTCCGACCCCGACACGATACAGCCGCCCGACACCAGTGAGTTGGTGGCGCGACCGCGGCGGCCATCGACATCGTGCACGAACTTGGCCGGCGGAACGATCTCGCCGTAGGTCCAGATCGGCCAGTCGCGATCGTAGAGGTCGAGACCCGGCACGATGTCGCAGAGGTCGAGGTTCGACTCCCAGTACGAGTCGAGCGTGCCGGCGTCGCGCCAGTACGGCGCTGCCTCGTCCGAAGAGCGCACGCAGGAGCGCCCGAACGGATGCGCCACGGCCTTGCCGTGCTTGACGATGAAGGGAACGATGTCCTTGCCGAAATCGTGGGTCGACGCCGGGTCGGCGGCGTCGCGGCGCAGCTGCTCGAAGAGGAACTCGGCCTCGAAGACGTAGATGCCCATCGAGGCCAGCGCGACCTCGGGCTTGCCGGGCATCGGCGGCGGATCGGCGGGCTTCTCGAGGAACGAGATGATATTGTCGCTGGCGTCGACCGCCATCACGCCGAAGGCGGTCGCCTCCATGCGCGGCACTTCGAGGCAGCCCACCGTCACGTCGGCGCCGGTGTCGACGTGCTGCTGCAGCATCAGCTCGTAGTCCTGCTTGTAGACGTGGTCGCCGGCGAGCACGACGATGTAGCGCGGCCCATAATCCCGGATGATCGCGGTGTTCTGGTACACGGCGTCGGCGGTGCCGGCGTACCAGAGGTTTTCCGAGACCTGCTGCGATGCGGGCAGGATGTCGAAGCTCTCGTTGCGCTCCGGCCGGAAGAAGCTCCAGCCGCGCTGCAGGTGGCGGATCAACGAATGCGCCTTGTACTGGGTGGCGACGCCGATGCGGCGGATGCCGGAGTTCAGCGCGTTCGACAGCGCGAAATCGATGATGCGCGACTTGCCGCCGAAATAGACCGCCGGTTTGGCCCGGTGGTCCGTCAGCTCGAGCAGGCGGCTGCCGCGACCTCCGGCGAGAACGTAGGCCATGGCGTGCCGCGCCAGCGGTGCCTGTCTGCGGGCGTCCATGCTCTCTCCCGGGCCTGTCGACGCGTCCTATAGACGGCACGGCCCGCGCTTGTCAGCCGGAGTCTCGCGAGAAGGTTGCCATGACGCACGCGCTTTGTCAGGCTCGCAGGGTGATCGAAGTCAGTGCCTTCACCCGTCACGGCGGCGCCCTCGACGTCGCGCGCCGCGCCTTTCCGCAGGCCCCCGAGCCGTGGCTCGACCTGTCCACAGGCATCAACCCTCGATCCTATCCCGTGGAGGGACTGACAGCCACCGACTGGACCCGCCTGCCCGAAGACAGCGCTCTGGCGCAGCTCGAGCGGGCCGCGGTGGCGGCCTACGCGGCGCCGCCCTGGATCGAGACGGTGGCCGCACCGGGCACGCAGGCCGTCATCCAGCGGCTGCCGGCGCTCCTCGGCGGCCCCGACGTGCGCATCCTCGACCGCACCTACGGCGAGTTCGCGCGCGTCTTCGCCGCGGCGGGCGCGCGGCCCGTGACGGTGTCGTCGCCCGAGCGACTCGCCGGGGCCGACGTGGCCGTCATCGTCAACCCCAACAATCCCGATGGCCGCATCATCGCGCCGGCCGACCTGCTTCCGCTCGCCGCGCGCGTCGGCACGCTGGTGGTGGACGAGGCCTTCGCCGACGCGCTGCCGCCGGCGGCCAGCGTGGTGCCGCAGCTGCCGGCCTCTCGTGTCGTGGTGCT
>CAZZWW010000349.1:0-3155 GCA_964657815.1 Vulcanimicrobiota bacterium
CCGACCGTGGAGCGATAGAGCGGAGCAAAATCGTAGGTTCTCATAGCCACATTCTCCTCAAAGCAACATGGTGATGGGACCGCCACAACGGGCAAATTCCCCTCTGCGATCGAGCCTTAACGGCCTCGACAGAAATGAGTTGGGAGGGGAAAAACGAGCTTCAAGAGGTCTCCATGACTTTTTTTCGAGCGATGGAAATCGCTGTATTTGCGAGCAGGCCATGACGCAGATGACGACCCCGCCTGGCCTCGTTTCGGCCTTCGTGACGCTGCTAGCGACCATCGGTCCGATCGAGACGGCCGCGATCTTCATCGCGCTCACCC
Organism: Vulcanimicrobiota bacterium; assembly: GCA_964657815.1. Lineage (GTDB taxonomy): Bacteria > Pseudomonadota > Alphaproteobacteria > Rhizobiales > Beijerinckiaceae > RH-AL1. The sequence goes on from CAZZWW010000349.1 coordinate 324, forward strand.
ATGCCGTACACAAGCCCGAGCGTAAGCGCCTTGCCGCTCGATCGACGGTGATCGCGAGCATCATGCTCGTGGCCTTCGCGCTGATCGGCGGTCCGCTGCTGGACTATCTCCACGTGTCGATGCCGGCGTTTCGCATCGCGGGCGGCCTTTTGCTGTTTCTGCAGGCGCTGACGCTGACCTTCTCCAGCCCGGGACTGGCGTCCATCGACGACCGTGAGCGTCGCGATGCCGAGGCACCCGGGGACATCGCGGTCTTCCCTCTCGCCTTCCCAGTAATCGCCGGGCCAGGTCCCCTGTCGGCCATCGTGCTTCTCATGGGACGGACGCAGAGCCTCGGCGAGCGGGGCTCGGTCCTCGCCATGCTGCTCGCTTGCCTCGGCCTGACGTACATCGCCATGCGCATCGGCACATCCCTGGAGCGATGGCTCGGCCGGACCGGGGCGGATGTCGTCGGGCGGATATCCGGCGTCCTGCTTGCCGGCCTCGCCGTCCAGTTCGTTCTCGACGGCCTGTGGGAAGAAGTCGGCCAACACATGCATCCCCCGGGCTAATGCAAGGTTCTGTATCGCCTGGAAGCCGTCGTATCGATCGCCTGCAAGCCGTCGAATCGCCTATTCTACGATGTAGGTTTGCTGCGCTCGTATGGCGTCGAACGCAGCGGCGAAGCCGATCAAAGTAGTCTTGGCGGCCTGACGTCCGGGACTTCGCAAGTCGCGCCTCTCGGCGAGCTTCGCCCGCGAATCGAAGGCTCGCAAGACTTCCCGGAGGATCTGCCGTGACGCGAGCCTGGACAAGCACATCCTAAAAGGACGTGCTGTCAAAATGCCCTGACGCCTGGACGCCGGCGCGAGATGGTTGCGCGGGTCCAGGCGGCCGCTTGGCTGGAAGACGCCGAACGAATACGCTGCTGCGGTGGCCTTGAAAGCCGCTGAATGAATGCCGGATCCTTACCTTCTCAACGGAGGAGAAACCGGGGGACCCTCACTCAACCAGGTAGGCTTCAATCGCCGTCGGATGAGAGTTAGGGGGCAGGTCATAGGGCTTCTATGAAAAAGTACGTCAGTTCGTCATGGTCTGAGATAGAGGCGCGCGCTTGGCGCGGCGCCTTCGGTCGGTCGCCCCTCTATCGATGCTTCGCTAGAAAATAGGTCGCGGCACAGATCAGAGCCGTACCTATCACCTGAAGAAGGAGGTCAACTCGGCAGACCTCATCGAGCCTTTGATCCCCTAGCGATCGATGAGCACCGAAGACTATGAATCGCCAGACCAAATAGGCGTTGCGCGCATTGCCGTTGACAAACAGGCTTGGACTACCGAGGCTTACCCAAGTCTGATGGTGTCGCTCCCTCAATCGCACCATGACGTATTTCACGGCCCCGACGTGCACTATCGCGACAACCCACCCGACCAAAAAGATCGTCGTGCCTATGGGACCGTTGTCCTGCATGACTTCGCTCCTGAAGCGGTATTGTTATCCCGATTTCCGGAAAACGACCCGGACACGGTGTACCTTACGCGCCGGTCTTCCTTTTCCCGCCCTCACAAGTAGTCCGGGCTTCCCCAGATCGGACCGCGGGCGCCATCGTTAAGCGCTACACCAGCGCCCAAACGGCTGAGGAGCAATTAGTCTAGACTAATATGGGTTGAAAGTCCGAAAGGATCGCAATATAAATGGATGTAGGAGCAATCATGAGCAGCATCTTCGATCTACTAGTGCGTAAGTACGGCCCCCCAACCCTGCCCACACGCCCGCCGGCGGCGCAGCTCGATGCGCTCGCTGGTCACCTTCCTCCGGACCTTGTGGCGTTCTGGCAGCGGCAGGGTATCGGCCTCTGGCTCGACGGCAAATTCCAGTTTTGCCTTCCGTCTAACTACGCCCCGCTCGTCGCGCGAATCTTTGCCGACGACCCGGACTTTGCGCCAGCGGCCACGCACCTCGTTGGCTTCTCCGCCTTCGGCCAATTGTTGATCTGGAACGAGAAGTATCAGCGCCTCCTCGTGGATCTACTGGACCTGGAAGCCCTCGTTCCAGCCCTCAATGCACGGGAAGCCGGAGATCCCGAGAATTTCCCCATCGCCACCCCATTGTCCCGGCTTGACCGCAAAGGCTCATTCGACGTGTTCGAACAGAACAACGCTGCCGAACCGCTGTTCGACCGGGCGCGCGCTCGTGTCGGGCCGCCGAAATTGGGCGAGTGCTACGGCTTCTTCCCCGCCCTAGCCTTCGGCGGGAACGCCAGTCTCGACAGGATTGCGCGCGTAGATGCCCTCACCCACTTGACGTTCCTTGCGGATGCCGGCCGATGCCGTCTGATGGCGGTCCTAAGGTCTGACGAAGACGTTACTCTATTGCGTCACCTTGGGCCTACAGAACATTTAATTTTGTCTTAACACCCCGTTGATCTGTTCAATAAAAACCGGTTCAGCTTCATCGCGAGCCTCCCGAGCCGTTGAAGCTAATTAACAATATGCCCGTTATTTTCGCTTATCGATATGGAGCATTTTGGTTGCAGCAAAGACCAAACAGCCGGCCATAATTCCAGCGAGAGCCCATTTGAAGGGCAGGATGTCAGCCAATTCGCTTCGGATTGGCAAAACCGTTACGGTGCCGGGACTTCCTTCGAAGCCGGACTTCCCCTCTGCCTTGGCTGAAGCAATTTGCTGCGGCGAAACGGTCCATTCCGCGCCATTGGCGGTATCATAAGCTCGATAACCAAAGCCCACCACCAATGCGACAATCAAGGCAAGCGCAAATCGAGGAGCGATTCTCGTCATGAAGGCCTCCGTGTTGGCGGTCAGATTAAGCGCTCTGCATCGTCGATACATATCATG
>CAZZWW010000350.1:0-3147 GCA_964657815.1 Vulcanimicrobiota bacterium
GCTGCTGATGGCGGCGTGGAAGCTCGCGCCGGCGCTCACCACGGGTTGCACCGTGGTGCTGAAGCCGGCCGAGGAGACGCCGCTCTCCGCGTTGCGCCTCGGCGAGCTGATCCTCGAGGCGGGTGTCCCCGCCGGCGTGGTCAACATCGTCACCGGCCTGGGCGAGACCGCCGGCGCTGCGCTGGCCGGCCACCCCGGCGTCGACAAGGTGGCCTTTACCGGCTCCACCGACGTTGGCCGCCTCATCGTGAAGGCCGCGGCGGTCGACCTCAAGAAGGTCTCGCTCGAGCTCGGCGGCAAGTCGCCCAACATCATCCTGAAGGACGCCGACCTCGCCAGCGCGATCCCCGGCGCCACCGCGGCGATTTTCTTCAACCACGGCCAGTGCTGCAACGCCGGGTCTCGGCTGTTCGTCCACAAGTCGATCTTCGACGAAGTCGTGGACGGCATCGCGCAGGAGGCCAAGAAGATCCGCATCGGCCACGGGCTCGACGACGTCGACATGGGCCCGCTCGTCTCAGCCGTGCAGTACGAGCGCGTCACCGGCTTCCTCAAGTCGGGCGAGGAGCAGGGTGCCCGCGCCGTGATCGGCGGCCAGGGGCTCGGCGGCCAGGGCTATTTCGTGCCGCCGACCATCCTCGTCGACACCAAGCCGGACATGAAGGTCGTCCGCGAGGAAATCTTCGGCCCGGTGCTGGTGGCCACGCCCTTCGACGAAGCCGACGATTCGCTGATCGCCGAGGCCAACAACACGATCTTCGGCCTCGCCGCCGGCGTGTGGGGCGGCAACGGCGCCGAAACCCAGCGCATCGCCAATCGCCTCAAGGCCGGCTCGGTGTGGATCAACTGCTACCACGTCTTCGATGCCGCGCTGCCTTTCGGTGGCTACAAGCAGTCCGGCTGGGGCCGCGAGATGGGGCAGGCCGTGCTCGCGAACTACCTCGAGCAGAAGGCGATCACCACGCACATCGGGTGATAGCCGGGGTCTGCGGGTGAGGAAGGGAGCCGGCGCCTTCGGGCGCCGGCTTTCGTTTGCGTGGACCATTTACAAATCAAGCAGAGATGCGCGGGATAGACAGGCAGCGAGGCACTTCCTTCTTCCGCGTGCGGGAGAAGTGCCCGCTGCATCAAGAAGCGTGCATGCCATAGCGCGTACCGATCAGCGCCTGCGCCTCCGCCTACTTCACCGTGCCGGCGGCGGCCTTGCAGACCGTCGCGTCCTGGTCGCCGGTGCCGCCGGAGCAGCCGATGGCGCCGATCAGCTTGCCGCCGACGACCAGCGGGACTCCGCCGGGCGACGCGACGATGGCGGGGTCGAGCGTCGCCACGCCGGGATGGCCGGTCTCGGTGGCGTTGAAGAACACGCGGGTCTCGCGACGGAAACGGGCGGCGGTACGGGCCTTACGTTGAGCGATGCTGATCGAGGCGAGCATGGCGCCGTCCATCCGGGCGAAGGCGACGAGATCGCCGTGGGTGTCGACCACGGCGACGTTCAGCGGCCAGCCTCGCTTGGCCGCCTCGGCCAGCGCTGCGTCGACCAGCCCGCGCGCCTGGTCCAGGCCGATCGGCACGCCGTAGGGGATGGCGAAGGGCACGGTCTCCGGCGTGCCTCCGGCGACCGGCGCGGGCTGCTGTGCCGCGGCCGGCTGGGAGAGACCGACGGCCAGGGCGGCGGCGGCGAAGGGGAAAAGGCGCATCGGCAACGCTCCGGTTGATCGAGGAGGTGACACCGTGCGCGCCATACGTCATGGGGGCCGGGACCGCCACTCCCGGCGCTCGGCACGCAGGAGCGTCCATGCCGCCGTCCTCCAACCTGCCGCTCCGTGTGATCTACGAGGGCTGGACCACATTCGGCGTGGCCACCGTGACCCAGCCCGACGGCACGCCGGTGAACCGCTGCCTGGAGCACCACGGCGAGGCCGCGGTGGTGCTGCCCTACGATCCCGTCCGGCGCATGGCGCTGCTGGTCCGCCAGGTTCGCGTCGGACCGGCTTGGTGGGGCGGCGACGGACAGCTCGACGAGGCGCCGGCCGGTGGCCTCGACGCGAGGCGCTGGAGGAGGCCGGCGTGCGGCTCGGCGCGCTGGAGACGGTCGCCTGCCTCTACCCGATGCCGAGCGTCTCTACCGAGCGCATCCACCTCTTCCTCGCGCCCTACGCCGCCAGCGACCGCATCGCCGCCGGCGGCGGCCTCCCCGACGAGGACGAGCAGGTCGCCGTCAAGGAGGTGGCGTTGGCCGACCTCGCCACCGAGGCTGTCGCCGGCAGCCTCGCCGACATGAAGACGATCGTGCTGCTGCAGGCGCTGCAGCTGCGCCGGCCGGAGCTTTTCGCCTGAGCGGCGGTTGGTCGTGCCAACTGAAAGGAGACATGCGCGATGGAGATCATGAGAGCGGGCTCGCGGCCTTCGGCGGTGGGGCCGGCGGACTGGTTCACCGGTACGGTGCGCATCGATCCGCTGTTTGGGCCCGATCCGGCCCGCGTCGGCGGCGCGCTGGTGACCTTCGAGCCTGGAGCGCGCACGGCCTGGCACACACATCCGCTCGGCCAGACCCTGGTGGTGACATCGGGCTGCGGGCGGGTCCAGCGCGACGGTGGTCCGGTGGAGACGATCCGCCCTGGCGACGTGGTCTGGTTTGCGCCTGGCGAGAAACATTGGCACGGCGCCGCGCCCACCACGGCGATGAGCCACATCGCGGTGCAGGAGAAGCAGGACGGCGAGGTCGTCGCATGGATGGAGCATGTCAGCGACGCCCAATACGCGGGCTGACGCACTGCGACCCGGAGCGCCTTGCGAAACCGCGCGCGCTGCGGTCTTGTGCGCGTCGGAGGAGATGCGTTCCCCGGTGGGGCGTCCGGACTTCAAATCCGGGAGGGGCCGCCAGGCGGTCTTTGGTGGGTTCGACTCCCACTCTCTTCCGCCACCTTGTCCTCTCCTTCCTGCCGTGGATGGCGGATCGGAAGCGCCTCATGACCTCAGCTGCCGCGGATATCGTCGCCTTGCCGGCCCACGGCCGGTTGCCCTCTGTCGATCGCTTGCTAGGGCGCGACGACGTGGCCGCTCTGGTCGCGCGCTATGGCCGCAAGCCGACGCTGGAAGCCCTGCGCGGCAGCCTCGCCTCGGCGCGCGCGGTGCTCGCCGACGGCG
>CAZZWW010000351.1:0-3146 GCA_964657815.1 Vulcanimicrobiota bacterium
TCGACGACAACATCATCGGCAACCGCAAGGCCATCAAGGAGCTGCTGCCGCATCTGATCGCTTGGCAGAAGAGGAACGGCTACGCCGTGGCCTTCGCCTGCGAGGCGACGCTGAACATCGCCCGCTCGCCCGACGTGCTCGCCATGATGCGCGAGGCGGCCTTCGACGCCGTGTTCTGCGGGATCGAGACGCCGGAGCCCGACGCGCTGATCCAGATCGACAAGGGCCACAACATGGTCATGCCGATCCTGGACGCGGTGAAGATCATCAACTCGCACGGCATCCAGGTCGTGTCGGGCATCATCCTCGGGCTCGACTCGGACACGGCCGAGAGCGGCACCAAGGTGCTGAACTTCATCGAGAAGTCGGGCATCCCGATGCTGACGATCAACCTGTTGCAGGCGCTGCCGCAGACGCCGCTGTGGGACCGGCTGGAAAAGGCCGGGCGCATCGACGAGCGCGACGACCGCGAGTCCAACGTGCACTTCATGATGCCCTACGACGACGTGCTCGGCATGTGGCGCGAGTGCATGGAGAAGGCCTACGAGCCGGCCGTTCTGTTCGAGCGCTACCGCCACCAGCTCGCCGCGACCTGGCCGCACCGCATCCCCAAGCCGAACTCGCCGCAGCGCACCAACGGGCGGATGATCAAGAAGGGCCTGACCATCCTCGCCAAGCTCCTCTGGTACGTCGGCATCAAGGGGGACGGCGGCTACCGCGGCACGTTCTGGAAGTTCGCGCTGCCGCTGCTCGCCCGCGGCAAGATCGAGGCGCTGCTGAACTACGGCCTGCCCGCCCACCACCTCATCATGTTCGCCCGCGAGGCCTGCGCCGGCCGCGGCAACGCCTCGCACTACTCGGCCAAGCTGCGCGAGCCTGCGGTCATGGAGGCGGCGGAGTAGCGCCTGATTTTCTTGCCCGACGCGAAAACGGCGCCCTTAAAGCCGGCTGTCGCCACAAAGCTGCGCAAGCGTGCGCAAATGTCTCCGGCGAAAGACTTCGCCGTGACTAAAAGGCAGCGTGCCGCGGCGTAAGACACTATGATGATCGACGTGGTTGATTCGTCCAACGGTCGTGTTCCGTCCCTGAACTCGTTTGCATCTCTCGGGACACACCGGAGCGTGCGGCAGTGACGACCGGCATCCTCGATCTTCATCACTCGATCGACACCTCGCCGGAAAGCGTCCGGCGCACTTTGGATATTGCGCGCCGGGCGTTGCGCGCGGTCGAAGCGTTCATGCTCGCGCCGAGCGACGCCGATCCTGCTTCCACCTTCGCGCACGATGGGACGCTCGAAGCGCTCGTGACGTTCGAAGGCGGGCCGATCGCTCGGCTGGTCGTTCGCGACGAGCCGGGCCGGGTCTGGTCGGAGGACGATGAGGCCATTCTCCGCGATCTCGCCGCAGGGCTCGCCGCGGAAATCCGTCTGACCGATCGCATCTACCGCCTCGAAGCGCGTCAACGAAACGCCGCGGCTCCCGTGCCCCAGGGCCTCGACGAGACAGCTACGGCAGCAACGGATGCCGCGGTCGACGTCTGGGACGGCCGCGACGACGACGCCAGCGACCCCCAGCCCGGCGCGCTCCACATCCTCCTCGCCGACGATCTCGACCTCAACCGCAAGCTCATCTGCGACATGCTCTCGCTCGACGGCTACGTCGTCGACAGCGTCGCCGACGGCGCCGCTGCGGTCGAGGCGGTGAAAGCCAAGGTCTACGACCTGGTCCTCATGGACATGATCATGCCGGGCATGGACGGCATGGACGCCACGCGCGCGATCCGGGCGCTGCCCGCGCCGACCTGCGACGTGCCGATCGTGGCGCTCACCGCGCATTCGTTTCGCGAGCAGCTCGACAATTGCCTGCATGCCGGCATGAACGCCACGCTCACCAAGCCGATGTCGTTCGACGCTCTTTCCACCGCCGTAAGCACGTGGGCGCGCAGCCGGCCGCCGGCCTAGTCTGGACGCCTTCCCGCTCAGCCGACGAGATAGGACAGCAGCGAGCGCAGCTTCGCCGGCTTGATCGGCTTGTGCACGAGGTCGCAGCCGGCGGCGGCCACCAACGCCTGCACTTCGGCCGTATGGTCCGCCGTGACCACGACGGCTGGGATCGCCCGGCCGGCCAGGGCGCGCACGGCGGCGATCACGTCGGTGCCGACGAGATCCGGTCCGAGATGATAGTCGGCCACGACGACGTCGAGCGGCGCGATCTCCTCCTCGCCGGCGATGATCGCGCGCGGATCGGCCACGGCCAGCACCGCCATGCCCCAGCCCTCGAGGAGACGTGCCGTCGCCTCGAGCGTCGGCGCGTCGTTCTCGACGACCAGCGCGCGGACGCCTGCGAGCGATGCCGCCAGCGGCGCCACGCGCACCGGCTGGGGCGGCAGGTGCCGGCTGAAGGGCAAGTCGAGCCGGAACCAGGAGCCGCGAGCGACGCGCGAGGTGAAGGCGACCTCGTGGCCGAGCGTGGCAACCATGCGGCGCACGATGGCGAGGCCGAGGCCCAGGCCGCCTTCGCCCTGCGCATCGGCCGAGGCACGTCCGCGGAAAAACTCCTCGAAGACGAGGCTGCGCTCGGCGACGGGGATGCCGCGGCCGGTGTCGACCACGTCGAGGCGGCAGCGCCCGCCCCGCCGGCGCGCCGCGATCAGCACGCCGCCGCGCTCGGTGTAGCGCACCGCGTTGCTGACGAGATTGGCGACGATGCGCTTCAGCAGCTTGCCGTCGCTCTCCACCACGATGTCGGCTGCGGAGCGGACGGCGAACCGCAGCCCCTTGGCTTCAGCCGATGGCCGGAACCCGGCCTCGATCTCCGCCAGGAGGTCACGCAGCCGCACCGGACCACGATGCGGCTGGACCACCCCGGCATCGAGCTTGGAGATGTCGAGCAGCGTCTTGATCAGATCCTCGATGGTCTCGAGGCCGCGCTCGACGCGCCGCACGACGGTCACGGCCGCGGGATCGAGCGGCATGTCGACCAGCGTCGACACCGACAGGCGCGCGGCGTTCAGCGGCTGCAGCAGGTCGTGGCTGGCGGCGGCGAGGAAACGGGTCTTCGATCGGTTGGCCTGCTCGGCCTCGTTCTTGGCCTCCTCGAGCGCCTGGTTGGAGCGCTCGAGCCGGTGCATCAGCCCGGTCAGCTCCT
>CAZZWW010000352.1:0-3122 GCA_964657815.1 Vulcanimicrobiota bacterium
GGAAGGTCCAAAGCGTCCAACCGTAGCAGAAGTAGGTGAAGGTCACCGGCGCCATGCGGCGGGTGAGCGGCCCCCAGGGGATCGGCGCCCGCGCGGCAACGAGGCGGCGCGGCGGCATCGCATCCGCCTCGGCCGGGGTCACGCCGCGGTGGGCGCGCGGATCGTCGCGGAAGTACCAGAACCACACCGCCGCCCAGAGCGCCGAGAGCAGCCCGGTGAGGATGAAGCTCCAGCGCCAGTCGAGCGACAGGATCATCGCGGCGACGATGGGCGGCGTCGCGGCGTTGCCCAGGCGCGCGCTGGCGTGGGTGATGCCTTGCGCCCAGCCGGACTTGCCGCCGGGCAGCCAGTCGGCCATGGCGCGGGTGGCGACCGGCAGGGTCGCGCCCTCGCCCAGGCCCAGAAGCAGGCGGGCGAACACCATCGACCAGAAGCCGGTGGCGAGCCCCGTCATCACCGTGGCGCCGGCCCAGACCACGCAGCACACGGTGAGCGTCGAGCGCGGGCCGAAGCGGTCGGCGAACCAGCCGCCGACGATCTGGAACACGAGGTACGGATAGGCGAACAGCGAGAAGATGAAGCCGACGTCGGTCTGGCTGAAGCCGAGGTCCTTGGAGAAGGTGCCCGCCGCCGTGGAGACGTTGACCCTGTCCATGTAGGTCAGGAAGTACATGACGCAGAGCAGCAGCAGCACGTTGCTTCGCGCCGTCCAGGCTCGCCCGATCGAAGCGCCGACGGTCGTCGCGCGGGCCATGGCCGTCTCCTCCTTGCTGCGCCTTCGGCGTCTCGTGGGCGCACGACATGTCACAGCCTTGAGACGGCTTCAATCGCGCGAACGGACCCTGCCGCTCGATGAGACACCAGCCTCACGCGGGGACGGCCAACGGGCCTGTGTACGACCTCGTGCGCCATGGCCCGAAACAGTGTGTGTTAAGAGTTCGTTAACCAGTTCGGTCTCTAGCTGACGTGACGACCGAAGGGCGCGCGAAGCATGATTGTGTGCAAACGCCGACATACTGACAAGCCGCTCTCGACGATCGTCACAACCCTCGGGAGCGTGTACAGGCCCGATCCCGTCATTCCCGCCTCGATGCTGGCGCTTCTCAAGACCCTGGACGTGCCGTCGGCCTACGTGGTCGCCACGACGTGCGGTCAGAAACCGTTGGCCTTGTAGAGCGCGACACCCGAGATCGCCAGACAAGCGAGGACGCCCAGGGCGAAGCCGCACAGCGACATCCGTCTTCGTGACGGCGGCGACGGCCTGCCCTGGTGACCGAACGATGCGTCGGGAAGTCTTTGCCGACGATAACAGGGGGAGCCATGGGGCGTACCTCCACCCTCCATCCTCATCGCCGGCGAGTTGCAAGCGCCTCCGTCCGCGGGCGCCGGCGGACGTCGCACGCCTCTCGATGGCCTCCACAGGCGGTTCGTCGCTTGGCCGAGCTGCGACGAAATCCGTCGGGATTGCGTTTTCGTGATAACGTCGGACGGATTGTGGGTGAAGACAATCTCGCGTTCTGGACGTCCGATGCTCGTTTTCCTTTTGTCGCCCCTCGCCCGGCTGACGCTGTGGCGTGCGGAGCGGCTGAAGTCGCGGGGCTACCCCGAGCAGGCGGACGATCTGCTGGGCCGGGGGTTGGCTCGCGACCCGGCCAATGTTGCGCTGGCCACGGCTTACGCGATCTCGGCGCAAGGAGCGGCCCGCTTCGCGGAGGCGTTCTCGCGGTGGTCGACCTTGCGCGGCATGCGGCCGGATCTGGCGCTGCCGTTGCGTGGCATGGCGTCGAGCGCCCGGGAACAGAGCAAGCTCGCCGAGGCGCGCGACCTGATCGCCGAGGCGCGACGTCGCTTTCCCGACGATCTCGAGGTCATGGCCGAGGCGGCGCGCCTCGCCCTGCGCTTCGGCGATCACGACGGCGCGCTGCCACTATGGCAACGCCTTTGCGCATCGCGTGATCCGCAGCCCGACTGGCTGGTGATGCACGTGCAGACCTTGCTGTTCCTGCACCAGCTCGACGAGGCGACGGTGGCCCTCGATGCTGCGCGGCGTCTTCAGCCCGACTTTCGCGGAGTCGAGGCGCTGGCCGGAACCATCGCCGCGGCGAAGCAGGATTGGGACGCTGCGATCAGCATCTGGGAAACGTATCGTGAGCGTCACCCCGACGACCAGGCTGGGTGGGAACATCTCGGCCGAGCGATTGCGCAGAAGCAGCAGGAGGCGGTCGACGCCGACCGGCCCGTCCAGTCCGCGCCGGTGCCCGTGTCCCGCGTCGTCGACCCGGACACTCGGGCCCTGATGCTGGAGTTCGAAAGCCTGGGCCGCGACTGCGAGTTGGGGATGGTGCAGCGCCGCTACGGCGCGGAGCCGCTCGGCCTCCTGCGTTGGACGGGAACGACGTTGGACAGCCTCGACCGCGCCCTGTCGGCGCGCCTGGAAGGCTTGGGGGAGCCGGCCAACACCGACCTCGTCGACCTGGGCGGCTTCTGGTCCATCGTCGACAAGCGATGGGGCCTCTACACGCACACCTTCGTGTCGACCGGGGAAGTCGCGCACGACGAGCTTTACGCCAAGTCGCTCAAGCGCATCACCTATCTTCGCCGCAGGCTTCTCGCCGACTTGACGTCGGGCGAAAAGATCTTCGTCTACAAGTCGGACGAGGTCTCGGCCGCGGCGCTGCTCGATCTGCACGCCTCGCTCCGCAGCTTCGGACCGGTCGTCCTGCTTCTGGTCCGCACCGCCGACGCGACGTCGGACTTTCCTCATGGACGCCCCGGCGAGATCGAGGTCCTCGGCCCCGACCTCTTCGTCGGATTCCTCAGCACGTTCGGCGCGGCAAAGGGCTTCTGGCAGATCGCCTTCGAGGAATGGGTCGCGATCTGCCGTGAAGCTCGTTCGAACTGGCGGCGACGAACGCCGCTTGCGATCGCAGACGACAGCGCACTCGAAGACGCCGAGAACTCTTAGAAGACGCGGTGCGAGAGAGACCAGGCGAGCTGCTATATCCGCCGGGCCACCCGCATCCAGCAGGTATGACTTGAACCTACGAAGGCGTCGAAGGCATCGTAGGACGATGCCGAAAATGGTCGGCGCTCGGACGCGGACCCTCCGGCCTCGCTAGAGC
>CAZZWW010000353.1:0-3108 GCA_964657815.1 Vulcanimicrobiota bacterium
GGCCGCGGAGTCTGTGCTCCGCGGCCACCGATGCCTGGCCCAGAGCGAGACCCTCGAAGGCTCTCAGAACCCGAGCACGCCGACTCCCACGGCGCCCTGCCCGTTGAGAACGCCTGTCCCAAGCAGGCCGTTGCCGCCGAACAGTCCGGTCCCGAGCAGGCCGCCGCCGCCCAGAAGACCGCCGTTGTCGTAGCCATAGGCCGGCGCGTAACCCGGTGCGCCATACGCTCCATAGGGCACCGCGGCGGCCGAGCGCCCCATGGGAACACCATCGCCGTAGCCGCCCGCATCGCGATCGCTTTGGCGGTGATAGTCGTAGGCGTAATGTCCGTGATGATGGCGATGGCCGTTGTAGGCGTGTTGGTGACGGAGACGATGCAGGGTGTACGCGTCGGCGATTGCCGGAAGCGACAGGGTTGCGGCGGCAGTCAACGCGATGGCGGCGGTCAAAGCCGTCTGATGCAGAACACGCAAGATGAAATCCTCTTGAAGACGACGGTGCGATCGAAAACTCTTTGCTCCCGATGCAGAGCGCCAAGTGATCGGTCGGGTGCCCACAACGGACGATCGCATCGGTGGTTGCGTTCAGCCTCAAACGGAAATGGTTTGATACGTAGCCGCCACAACAGTCGGACGGCGCGGTCTCTACGCCTGGCCGGTCTGTCGAGGCCGCGAGCCCCAAGCACCGTGGTTTAACAGGCCGAAGCTCAGCCGAACTTCGTGCGCGCCAGGGCTTCGCGAAAGCGCGGTTGCAGGCGCCGGGGCGTGGCGGTGAGCGAACCGTGGCTCGGCTCGCGCTTGTTGTAGACCAGCGGCGCGCCGTCGAGATCGGCGAGCAGTCCGCCGGCTTCCTGCAGCACGAGGTCGGCGGCGGCGAGGTCCCAGTCGTGCGAATTGCGCGTGGTGAACCCGGCGTCGTAGACGCCGGAGGCGACCATGGCGACGCGCAGCGCCAGCGAGGCGATCTTCGGCTTGAAGTCGTAGTCGAGCCCGACGGCCCGCATCGCCTTGCTGAGATTGTCGGGGCAGGTGATCTGCATCTCGCGCGAGGGCCCGTCGTCCTCGGGCACGTGGAGCGCCCTGCCGTTGAGGAACGCGCCGCCGCCCGCGACGGCCGTGTAGGTCTCCTCGAGCGCCGGCGCGTGCACCACGGCCATGACAGGGCGTCCCCGCGTCACCAGCGCGATGGCGACGCACCAATGCCTGTCACCACGCGAGAAGCCGCGCGTGCCGTCGATCGGATCGACGATGATCACGCTCTCCGCGCCCAACCGGGACGCGTCGTCGGCGCTCTCCTCGGAAAGCCAGGCGGCGCCCGGCCAGAGTGCCTTGAGGCGCGGCTCCAGAAACGCGTTGACCGCATAGTCCGCCTCGGTGACCGGCGAGCCGTCGCCCTTCCACTCGATGCCGGCGCGCGTCTTGCCGCCCGGCTCGAAGAAGCCGAGCGCGATGTCGCCGGCTTCGGTCGCCAGGGCGGCGAGGCGCGCGAGCGTGTCGCGATCGGGAGCAGAAGGGTCCAGCGTGATCCGCCGTTCGATAGAGGGCTGCCCCTTTCCTAATCAGCCACGACGGGGGCGGCAAGGTGGGCCGATGCCGCGCTCCACCGCCTACGCAGGCAGCGCGTCGAGCCCGGCCTTGGCGCAGATGCCGTCCTGGAACGACTGCACCCCGGAAATGCCGATGGCACCGACGAAGGCGTCGCGCCAGACGATCGGCAGGCCGCCCTCGATCGTCGTGGCGCCGGGCAGGGTCATCATGTGCACCTTGCCGTCGAGCACCACCTTCTCCAGCGCCGCCGACGGACGCTTGAACATAATGGCGGTGCGCGCCTTCTCCTGCGCCACGACGCAGGAGGCCTTCTGGGTACCGTCCATGCGCTCCAGCAGCACGAGGTGGCCGCCGTCGTCGACGATCGCCACCACCACCGCCCAGCCGTTCTTCGCCGCCTCGGCGCGGGCGGCGGCGGCCATGGTCTTGGCCTCCTCGAGGGACAGAGCGTGGTGGGGGATCATCGAACCTTCCTGGTGCGGCGAGAGAGAAGTCTTTCTGCGCAAGCGCGCGGCGCGACGCAAGGCCGACCGCGATCGATCGAATCTTACGGAAGCCGGTCTCGCCTCGGGAAGGATGGCGCGCGAAAGGCCGGCAATTGCGGGCACTTAGAGGCCGCAAACGCGCCTCGTTAGGAGTTCCGGCGCGCGCCGACAGGCATGCTCTCGGCCGACGAGACACCGGAGCCCGACCATGAGCCAGCCCGCCTTCGACACCACGCTCGAAAGCTTCTCCGTCACCCGGCACGCCGCCGACCCGCGCGCCGACGGCGGCAGCCGGCTCGTACGGGTCGGCGCGACGGCGGTGACCATCGAGCGCTCGCTCGGGGGCGTGCGCATGCGCGTCGGCGTGCCGGTGGCCGCCTACCGCGGCCTCTTCATCGCCGTGCAGGCGCCGAGCGGCCGCGCCACGCTGAGCCTGCGCCACGACGATGGCGAACTCGACGTGGTCCTGGGCAGCGGCGAAGCCGAGGAGGTCGCCCGCTCCGCCCGCGCCTGGAGCCACGTGCTCGGCAAGGCGGTCGAAGTGGAGGAGGCTTGCGTGACCATGCGCGGCGCGTATGCCCGCGGCCGCAAGCGGATCAAGCCGTCCGCGCGTCGTTCCGCCTTCGGCCGCCGCCGCAAGGCCGGGGTCGCCGCGCGGGCGCAGAGGAGCTTCGCCGCCGAACACGAGATCATCGCGCGCGATTGACGGCGCCGTCATGAGGCCACGAACCGGACCGAAAAGACGCGACTTCACCTGCCCTTAACGCCGTCGAGCGATGGTCGGGCCGGACCCGATGAGCGCCAACTCGGGAAGGATGAGACCCTCGATGCACGCCGGCCGGTTGCGCAAGCCGCTCGTTCTCGCCGCCGCCCTCGTGGCGCTCGCCGCGCCGTCCTCCCGCGCCGACCAGATCGGCAAGGCGTCCGGTCTCGCGGTGCCGCGCTACGTCAGCCTGAAATCGGATCGGGTCAACCTGCGCGAAGGCCCCTCCAAGGAGAACCGCACCACCTGGATCTTCCAGCGCGCCGGCCTGCCGGTCGAGATCACCGCCGAGTTCGAGACCTGGCGCAAGGT
>CAZZWW010000354.1:0-3107 GCA_964657815.1 Vulcanimicrobiota bacterium
CGTGTCGATCGTGAGGAGCTCCAGAGGAGCCTCGGCACGTGCGACGACGACGCCCGCGAGAAACGCCAAGCCGAGCGTCGCGCCCTTCGTCCCTGTCCTCACGCCCGTCCTCCACGCCACCTTCAGCGGCGCGGATCAATCACGCTAATGGGACAGTGGCAAGGCCGCCTCGAGCCGCCGGACCTCGGCGGCCATCAGCCCCTTCGGTCCGTCGCCGAAACGCACGAGCAGGCTCTCGCCCGGCTTGAGTTCGGCGATGCCGTAGCGCCGCAAGGTCTCCATGTGGATGAAGATGTCGTCGGTGCCGTCCCCGCGCGACACGAAGCCGAAGCCACGCACGCGGTTGAACCATTTGACGACGACGATCTCGAAGCCGCCGTTGGGCGTCACCTGAACGTGGGTGCGCGCCGGCACCTGCGCCGGGTGCACCGCCGTGGATTCGTCCATGGAGAGGATCCGAAAGACCTGCAGGCCCTTGCTGCGCACGGTCGCCTCGCAGACGACCCGCGAGCCTTCGGTCGCGGCAGAGAAGCCGTCGCGCCGCAGCGTGGTGACGTGGATCAGGACGTCGGGGCCGCCGTCGTCCTGCGCGATGAACCCGTACCCCTTGACGATGTCGAACCATTTGATCCGACCGCCGACCTCGACAATCTGGAGATGCTCGCCGGCGTCGTCGGTGGCCTCGACGTCGCGGCGGGCTGAGAGAAGTTCCTTGCTCGACAAGATACGCCCTCGACACGCTGCCGATCCGCCGTTCCGGCCTGCCGCTCAAGCCGAATCACCTGCGAATGGGACGAAGGGAAGATAGCATCCTTGCCGTCGGTAACCAGGGGCAAACGAAGCTGCGCTGTGGATCGACTCGGTAGGTCGCGCGGTGGTGCGCCACAGCCTCACGAGCCGTGCTTCAAAAGAAAAGCCCCGGCTTGCGGCCGGGGCTTCACGTTTTTGGAGGCGCTCGAGCCGGCTACCGGCGAACGAGCCCCAGCAGTGTCAGCACGGCGGCTGACGTCTCAGGCACGACCTCGTATCGTGCAAGAGACATCCAGCTGGCTCGCGACATGACCTAGAGACACCGGATCACCTCCTTTCAGTTGGTTGAACACGAGAAGGACTATGGGTGGTCTTCTCGATTCTGTCAGCCCCCCGCCATGCAGTTTTGCATGTGCGGTGCAGCATCAATTCGCTTGATTTTTCACGTGAATCGCATCACATGCCACCCAAGCCCATCCATTGATGGCCCGGCGTTCAGGCCGCGTGATCGTATGCCCGCTCCTTCCTGAGGATGGCGCGCACGCGAACCGCCGATCGATCCGGACGACCGAAGCCGGTCACGCACGGCATCTCCCTTCCTCCCGAGGTCTCGATCCGCAACCGCGGACCGTGCCCGCATGCCTGGATACCCTTTGACCGCTTTCTCCGAACTCGGCCTCGCCGCGCCGCTCCTCAAGGCGCTCGCCGAGGAAAACTACGTCACCCCCACGCCGATCCAAGCCCAGGCCATCCCCCACGTGATGGCAGGGCGCGACCTGCTCGGCATCGCCCAGACCGGCACCGGCAAGACCGCCGCTTTCGCGCTGCCGATCCTGCATCGCCTCTCGACCGACACGCGCCGACCGGAGCGCAACACCTGCCGCTGCCTGGTGTTGTCGCCGACCCGCGAACTCGCCAGCCAGATCGCCGAAAGTTTCCGCACCTACGGCAAGCACCTAGGCTATTCCGTCGCGGTGGTGTTCGGTGGCGTCTCGATCCGCCCGCAGATCGACCGCCTGATGCGCGGCGTCGACATCCTCGTCGCGACGCCCGGCCGCCTCATCGACCATCTCGATCAGCGCACGCTGCGCCTCGACAAGGTCGAGATCTTCGTCCTCGACGAGGCCGACCAGATGCTCGACATGGGCTTCATCCACGCGATCCGGCGCATCACGCCGAAGCTGCCCAAGGACCGCCAGAGCCTCTTCTTCTCGGCCACCATGCCGCGCGAGATCGGTGCGCTCGCCGGCGACCTCCTGAAGGATCCAGTCAAGGTCTCGGTGGCGCCGGTCGCCACCACGGCCGAGCGCATCGACCAGAAGGTGCTGTTCGTCGAGACCCACCGCAAGCGCGTGGTGCTCGCCGGCCTGATCCGCTCCGAAGGCATGGACCGCGCTCTCGTCTTCACCCGCACAAAGCACGGTGCCGACAAGGTCGTGAAGCACCTGGCAGAGGACGGCATCCCAGCCGCGGCGATCCATGGCAACAAGAGCCAGGCGCAGCGCGAGAAGGCGCTTGCCGCCTTCAAGAACGGCGGCACCAAGATCCTGGTGGCGACCGACATTGCCGCGCGCGGCATCGACGTCGACGCGGTCAGCCACGTCGTCAACTTCGACCTGCCCAACGTGCCGGAATCCTACGTCCATCGCATCGGGCGCACGGCGCGCGCAGGCGCCGAGGGCCGCGCCATCTCGCTCTGCGACGGCGAGGAGCGCACCTACCTGAAGTCGATCGAGAAGCTGACGCGGCAGATCATCCCGTCCGAAGACCGCCGCGATCCCAACGCGCCGCGGCCGGCTCCCTCCGCGGAGGCACGACCCCCTCGTGGTGCGCCAGGCCAGCGCCCCGGCCGAAGTGGCGATGCGCGTCGCGACGGCGGCGGGCGTGCCGGCGAGCGCAAGTCGGCGAGTGCCCCGGGCCGCAACGGCGGGCAGCCCCGTCCCGCTGGCAGCGGCGCTCCCCGTCCGCAGCAGAACCGCCGCAACGACCAGCGGCGCGGGCCGGCCAGCCCCGGACAGGCCAAGGGCGGCGGTCAGCCGCCGCGCTGAGCACGACCGCGATCGCGAGAAACGGAAAGGCCGCCCTGCTGGGCGGCCTTTTCTCGTGAACGTCTCGGGACGCCTGGCAGGAGAGGAGGGACTCGAACCCACAACCTCCGGTTTTGGAGACCGGCGCTCTAACCAAATTGAGCTACACTCCTAGGCGGCGTCTTCTTACCCACGATCGAGCACGGGCGGCAAGGGGCAACCACGGCGAGTTTTGTGCGTCGGCGGCTAAGCGCCTGGCTCCGCCGGCTCGACCCAGACCGCCGTGCCGTAGGCGAGCACCTCGGTGATGCCGTCCATGATCTCGTTGGC
>CAZZWW010000355.1:0-3097 GCA_964657815.1 Vulcanimicrobiota bacterium
GGTGAGGCCGTCACAGATCCGGCGAGGCACCCGACGGAGGCCGCCGTCTTCCTGGAAGATGTAGTGCCTGATGGAGATGCCCATTAGCGGGCACTCACGCCGAACGAAAACGACATCGTTCGGATCGCTTCGCGGCAGTTCGCGCTTTCGACTAGGGAACAAACTAGGGAAGAATTCCCATGAGCGCCGAAATCACTAGCAAAAACAACTCTGCTTGCGCGTAGCGAGGCGGACTCCCTCTCCGCCACCCTTCTTCAGGCGAACCTCGCGAGGTGGCGGGCAACCTCAGCGGCCCGGACCCTGACGTCCGGCACCGACGTAATCTCCCAGAAGGAGCCGCGGCTTAGGGGACCGAGAGCAAGCAAGCGATCCTGGCGCTCGCCGTTGCCATCGACGAGCGTCGCGTCTCGGCCGGCTTCGGCGACGAGCCGGCGACCGGAGCGAACTCGTTTACCGTTCGGGCGAAGATGCCAGGCCTCGCCGGATGGCGTTAATGGATCGGCAGCGCAATCGGTCGAACATGGGGTCATCCACGGATGCCGCCGCATGCCCCGCAGACCTGCCTTCAACGCCGCCTCGCTCTACGTCCACTTTCAGCCGGTGATGACGCGCACCTATCCCGTGCTAGAGGGCGTCCCCGGCGCGATGCAGGAGTGTCTCGCAAGACTGAGGCAACCGTCCGCCGGGTCGGTCGCCGCCCGGCTCGCGGGCCTGAAGCGCCTCGTCGACGACGATTTGCACCGGCCCGCTCGGGTCAACTGAACGTGAAGGCGTCAAGGCATGCGCCGCCGAAGTCGGCGGCTGCGATCCCTTCAATTCTCCCATAAAATCCACTTTACCGCGGCGGCGAGGTGCTCGCATGTCGCCGTCGGCCTCGGCTCGATCCGGTCCTCGTCGCCCTTCTTGTACTTTCCCGAGCGGACCAGCACGCCGGAGAGGCCGGCGTGGAGCGCACCTCCGACGTCGCCCTCGACGTCGTCGCCGATCATGACGGTGTCGGCGGCCTCGGTGCCGAGGCTGGCACGCGCCGCATCGAAGAAAGCCCGGGCCGGCTTGCCGATCACCTCCGCCTCTTTCCCGCTGGCGTATTCGAGCGCGGCGACGAAGGGGCCGGAGTCGAGGCTCGGCTTCCCGTCGCCGTCCTGGAAGACGCGGTTCTTGGCCAGCGCCATCAGCGCAGCGCCGTTCTCCAGCGTCCGCAGCGCGGCGTTGAGTGCGGCATAGGTGAAGGCCTCGCCGGCGTCGCCGACCAACACGATGTCGGCCGAGCCGCCCTCGTCGTGGACGGGGAAATCCTCGACGAGGCGCGGATGCACGAGGAGGTGCGGCGTGCGCCCGGCCAGCACATGGCGCGCGGCGAAGGCGGGAGTGAAGAGGGCATCGGGCTCGGCCTCGATCCCGAGCCGCCGCAGCTTGTCGACGAGCGCGCGGCGTGGGCTGCGGGTGGTGTTGGTGAGGAAGCGCACCGCGACGCCGGCCTCGCGCAGGCGCGCCAGCGCCTCGACCGAGCCGGCGATCGCCTTGTCGCCGGAGAACACCACGCCGCCGAGGTCCAGCAGAACGCCCGCGTACCGCGCCATGGTGTTGTTCCTCCGCCGCCAGCGGAGAAGGCTTACAAGAAGCTCGCCAGGAGGGGCGCTGCACTCCCTTCTCCCGCGCGGGAGAAGGACGTGGCTCCCTACAGCCCCAACGTCTCGAGTTGACGGGCGGGGTTGCCCTCGAAGACCGAGAGCAGCGCATCGCGGATCTCGGCCTTGCGGCCGGCCTCGGTGATCTTCGCGCCGGAGAAATCGGTGACGTAGAACGTGTCGGAAGCGCGCTCGCCGAAAGTGGCGATGTGCGCCGAGCCGATGTTGAGATCGAGCTGCGACAGCACCGCGGTGATGTTGAACAGCAGGCCCCGGCGGTCTAGGCCGGCGATCTCGATCAGCGAGAAACGGGCCGACAGACCGTTGTCGATCTTGACCTCAGGCTCGACGTCGAAGGCCTCGGCGGGCTGCGGCTCGTTGCGGCGCCGGGCGGCGACGATCTCGCCGAGCCGGATCTCGCCGGTGAGCGCGCGCTCGATCGCGGTGGCGATGCGCCCGGCCCGGCGCAGCTCGTCCTCGTCCTGGTCGAGCGCGCGTGTCACGTGGATCATGTCGAGCGCCAGGCCGTCCGTCGTGGTGAAGATCTGCGCATCGACGATGTCGGCGCCGGCGGCGGCGCAGGCGCCGGCGATGATCGAGAGCAGGCGAGGATGGTCGGGCGAGATGATGGTGAGCTCGGTGATGCCACGTCCGGCCGCGGTCGCGGTGTCGACGATCGGGCCGGGCGATTCCACCTCCGACATGTTGAGCACGGCGGCGTGGCGCACCTTGTGGGCGAGATCGACCTTGAGCCAGTACGGCGCCTGGTGGCGTGCAGCGTAGGCGGCGAAATCGTGGTCGGTCCATTTCGGGAGCGCGGCGCGCAGCTCCTCGCGTGCCGCCGCCACGCGGCGCTCGCGGGCCACGGTCGAATGTTCGCCCGAGATCAAGTGTTCGGTCTCTCCGTACAGCGTGCGCAGCAGCTCGCCTTTCCAGCTGTTCCACACGCCGGGGCCGACCGCACGGATGTCGCAGATGGTCAGCACGTAAAGCATGTTCAGCCGGTCGAGCGTTTCGACGAGCGCGGCGAAAGTCTCGATGGTGCGACGGTCGGACAGGTCGCGGCGCTGCGCGGTGTCGGACATCACGAGGTGCTGCTCGATCAGCCAGGCGACGTCGGCGGTCTGCGCCGGGTCGAGCCCGAGCCGCGGGCAAAGCTTCTTCGCCACGGCGACGCCGGCGAGCGAATGGTCTTCCATCCGGCCCTTGGCGATGTCGTGGAGGAACATCGCGACGTAGAGCACCGTGCGGTCGGCGATCGCCGGCAGCACCTCCTGCGCCAGCGGATGCTCGACGGCGCTGCGCCCACTCTCGATGTCGGCGAGGATGCCGACCGACCGGACCAGATGCTCGTCCACCGTGTACGAGTGGTACATGTTGAACTGCATCAGCGCGACGACGCGGCCGAACTCGGGGATGAAGCGGCCGAGCACGCCGGCCTGGTTCATCAGCCGCAGCACCACGGCGGG
>CAZZWW010000356.1:0-3088 GCA_964657815.1 Vulcanimicrobiota bacterium
CTGGCAGGGTCCCGACGCGGTCGGCGACGCCGCCAAGGCCCTCGCCGCCGCGGCGACGCCCGCCGCCAAGACGGCCGCCCAGGCCGCGCTCGACAAGGTCACCGGCAACGCCGGCTACTTCAACCAGATGGGTGCCCTCGACTTCGCCGGCGGCACCGTGGTGCATATCAACGCGGGCATCGCCGGCTTCGTCGGCGCGCTCATCCTCGGCAAGCGCGTCGGCTACCCGCGCGAGCCGATGCCGCCGCACTCGCTGGTCATGACCATGATCGGCGCCTCGCTGCTCTGGGTCGGCTGGTTCGGCTTCAACGCCGGCTCCAACCTCGAGTCGAACGGCGTCACCGCGCTGACCTTCGTCAACACGTTCGTCGCCACCTCGGCGGCGACATTGGCCTGGCTCTTCGCGGAATGGCTGGTGAAGGGCGAACCCTCGCTGCTCGGCATGGTGTCGGGCGCGGTGGCCGGCCTCGTGGCGATCACGCCGGCTTCGGGCTATTGCGGCCCGATGGGTGCGATCGTGCTCGGCCTGATCGTCGGCGTGATCTGCTTCTTCTTCGTCTCCGTGATCAAGACGAAGGTCGGCTACGACGACTCGCTCGACGTGTTCGGCGTGCACTGCATCGGCGGGATCTGCGGTGCCATCGGCACCGGCATCCTCGTGGCACCCTACCTCGGCGGCGTCGGCCTCACCGACTACACGCTGAAGCCGGGCTCGGCCTCGCCGGGCACCTACGACATGGCGGCGCAAGTGCTGATCCAGTGCAAGACCGTGGCCTTCACCCTGCTGTGGTCGGGCGTCGGTTCGGCGATCCTCTACAAGCTCGTCGATCTGACGATCGGTCTGCGCGTGTCGGTCGACGCCGAGCGCGAGGGCCTCGACATCGCCGAGCACGGCGAGCGCGCCTACAACACCTGATCTCGGGTTCCTCCCAGCCTTGCCCCGCCGTCGCGAGACGGCGGGGTTTTTTTGTGCCCTCGAAACCGCGCAGACCGCGGTGCGACAAGGTTAAACCGGCGTTAACCGCGTCCCGCTAGCGTTGGACGGAGGCAGGTCCGCCTCTCCGCCAGCAGGCCCGGATGCGCACCACGACCAGCCACTCGGCTTTCGACCATATCCCCGAGGCGCTTCGCGTCTTCGCAGTGCGTCGCTTCGCGGAAACGATCGGCGCCACCCTGCTTCTCGGGTTGGTCGCGCTCGCGATCGCGCTCATGACCTGGTCGATCGCCGACCCGAGCCTCAACCACGCCACGGCGGCGCACGTCCACAACTGGCTCGGCTCGTACGGTGCGATCTACGCCGACCTGCTGATGCAGGTTTTCGGCATCGCCGCGCTGGCGACGCTGATCCCGCCGTTGTTCTGGGCGTGGCGCCTGCTCACGCAGCGCAACCTGCCGCGCCCGGCAATGCGCGCCCTCCTGCTGCTGCTCGGCACGGTCTGCGCCTCCGGCGTCGCCGCGGTGCTGCCGGTGACGGCACACTGGCCGCTCCCGACGGGCCTCGGCGGCGTGCTCGGCGATGCCGTGATGGCGCTGCCGCGCAAGCTGCTCTCCGCGGTGAAGCCCGCGCTGCTCGCCGTCGCCGGCACGCTCGCGCTCGGCGCGTTGCTGCTGCTCTCCGCCTCGGTCGGACTGCGCGAGCGCCTGCCGCTCGATCTCGAGGAAGAGGACGACGAGCCGGTGCGCCCGCGGGCCGCCGCACGCGCCAGTCGCGATTTCGACGAGGACGACGCCGACGGCGAGCCGGGGCTGGGCCTGCTGTCGCTCGGCGCCCTGATCCATGCCGGGCTGAGCCTCAAGGGTGCGCTGAAGCGGCACCTGCGCCGGCTCGGCGCGCCGCTTCATCGCCGCGACGGCGAGGCCCAAGATTCGAACGCTCCCGTGCGTGCCTTCGGCGAGCGCGACTTCGACGTGCCCTTCGACCTCTCCTTCGCCGCCGAGCCGACCCTGCAGCCGGAGCCGGCGCAGCCCAGCTTCGATGCCAGCGCCTACGCGCCTCCGGCGCTTCGCGCTGCCGCGCGCGAAAGGGCCGACGGTCGCAGCGAGCCGACGGACCCGCCCCTCGCCCGGATCATCCCGGCGGCCGAGGCGCCGCAGCCGGGTCCCCGCGCTTTGCGCGAAAGCGCCGCTCGCCCCGAGCGCACTCCGCCCGGCCTCTGGCAGATGCCGCCGCTCGGCATGCTGATGGAAGCCCGCCGACCGACCGGCACACAGGTCTCGGAGGACTCGTTGCAGCAGAACGCCCGGCTGCTCGAAGGCGTGCTCGAGGATTTCGGGGTCAAGGGCGAGATCATCAACGTGCGGCCCGGCCCGGTGGTGACGCTCTACGAGCTGGAGCCGGCACCCGGCATCAAGTCGTCGCGCGTGATCGGGCTCGCCGACGACATCGCCCGCTCGATGTCGGCGATCTCGGCGCGCGTCGCCGTGGTCCAAGGCCGCAACGCCATCGGCATCGAGCTGCCGAACCAGCGCCGCGAGACGGTCTTCCTGCGCGAGCTCGTCGCCGCCCAGGATTTCGACAAGTCGAAGCAGACGCTGGCCATCGCGCTCGGCAAGACCATCGGCGGCGAGCCGATCATCGTCGATCTCGCCAAGATGCCCCACCTGCTCGTCGCCGGCACCACCGGCTCGGGCAAGTCGGTCGCCATCAACACGATGATCCTGTCCCTGCTCTACCGGCTGCGTCCGGACCAGTGCCGCCTGATCATGGTCGACCCCAAGATGCTGGAGCTCTCGGTCTACGACGGCATCCCGCACCTGCTCACGCCCGTGGTCACCGACCCGAAGAAGGCGGTGGTGGCTCTGAAATGGGCGGTCCGCGAGATGGAGGACCGCTACAAGAAGATGTCGAAGCTCGGCGTGCGCAACATCGACGGCTTCAACGCCCGGGTCGGCGAGGCCCTGGCCAAGGGCGAGCAGCTGATGCGCACGGTCCAGACCGGCTACGATCGCGAGACGGGCGAGGCGGTCTACGAGCACGAGGCGATGAACCTCGCGCCCCTGCCCTACATCGTGGTCATCGTCGACGAGATGGCGGACCTGATGATGGTCGCCGGCAAGGACATCGAGGGCGCGATCCAGCGTCTCGCGC
>CAZZWW010000357.1:0-3079 GCA_964657815.1 Vulcanimicrobiota bacterium
CGACGCCGGCGTCGACATCGATGCCGGCAACGCCATGGTCGAGCGCATCAGGCCGCTGGTGCGCGCGACGCGGCGGCCCGGCGCCGACGCCGAGATCGGCGGCTTCGGCGGCCTGTTCGATCTGAAGGCCGCCGGCTTCCGCGATCCGATCCTCGTCGCCGCCAACGACGGGGTCGGCTCCAAGGTCAAGATCGCCATCGAGACCGGGCGGCACGCCACCGTCGGGATCGACCTCGTCGCCATGTGCGTCAACGACCTCGTCGTGCAGGGCGCCGAGCCACTGTTCTTCCTCGACTATTTCGCCACCGGGCGGCTCGAGCCGGCCGTCGGCGCCGCGGTGGTCGAGGGCATCGCCGCCGGCTGTCGCGAGGCCGGCGCGGCACTGATCGGCGGCGAGACGGCCGAGATGCCCGGGCTCTACGCCGGCAAGGACTACGATCTCGCCGGCTTCGCCGTCGGTGCCGCCGAGCGCGGCTCGCTGCTTCCGCGCGGCGACGTGGCCCCCGGCGACCTCCTGCTCGGCCTGCCGTCCTCCGGCGTCCACTCCAACGGCTTCTCGCTGGTGCGCCGGATCGTGGCCGACGCCGGGCTCGCGTGGACCGACCCTTCGCCCTTCGCCCCCGGCCTCGATCTCGGCGACGCGCTGCTCGTGCCCACCCGCATCTACGTCAGGTCGATCCTCGCAGCGCTGCGCGAGCCCGGCATCAAGGCGCTCGCCCACATCACCGGCGGCGGCTTTCCCGAGAACATCCCGCGCGTGCTGCCGAAAAGCTGCGCCGCGAAGGTCGACCTCGGCGCGGTCGCGCTGCCGCCGGTGTTCGGCTGGCTGGCGAGGCAGGGCGGCGTCGCCGAGCGGGAGATGCTGCGAACCTTGAATTGCGGAATCGGCATGGTGATCGTGGTCGATCCCACGCGGCGCGACGCCGTCGCCGCGGCACTGCGGGCCGCAGGCGAAGCGCCGGTCGATCTCGGCGGCCTGATCCCGCGCGAGGGCGATGCCGTCGTCTACGACGGGCGGCTCGCCCTGTGAGAAGCACGCGACGGCGCACCGCCGTCCTGATCTCCGGGCGCGGTTCCAACATGCGCGCGCTGGTCGAGGCGGCGCGTGCTCCCGACTATCCCGCCGAGATCGCGCTGGTCTTGTCGAACCGGCCCGATGCCGCCGGTCTCGCGTGGGCGCGCGACGCCGGCGTGGCTGTCGCCGCGGTGGACCACAAGATCTACGCCGGCCGCGAGGAGTTCGAGCGCTCCATGCAGGCCATGCTGGAGATCCACCGCATCGACCTCGTCTGCATGGCCGGGTTCATGCGCCTGGTGACGCCCTGGTTCATCGGGCAGTGGGCGGGCCGCATGATCAACGTCCACCCCGCCCTGCTGCCGGCCTATCGCGGGCTCGACACTCACGCCCGCGCGCTGGCGGACGGGGTCAAGATCCACGGCTGCACCGTGCATTTCGTGGTGCCGTCGATGGACGAGGGACCGATCCTTGCTCAGGCGGCCCTGCCGGTGCTCGATGCCGACACGCCCGAGAGCCTGGCGCGGCGGGTGCTCGAGCAGGAGCACAGGATCTATCCGGCGGCCCTTGCGCGTGTCGCTCGCGGCGGCCTCCTCGTGCAAGGCAACCGCGTGTTCGATGACGAACCGACCGCGGTGGCACAGCCGCTCCTCGTACCGGCGCTCGGTTGAAGCCGCCTGCCCGGCGCGTCGGTGATCAGACCGGCCGAGGCCTGGCCTTGAGGTAGCTCTTCGCCGCCGCGAACCACTCGGCCTGCTGATGACGGGCGTGGCGCGGCGCGCGCTTGTAATAACGCATGATGTCGTCGGCAATCGCCTCGGCCTCGTGCGGATGGCCCATGCGATCGAGCAGGAGCAGACGACGCACCTGCACCTCCTGCCCGGCGAAATAGCGCACCAGTTGCGTGTACTCGGCCAGCGCCTCGTCCGTGCGGTCGCAGGCCTCCAGCGCCCTGGCGTAGAGGAGGTGCCCGTCCTGCGAATGGTAGGCCGGCCAGCGCCGCTTCAGCTCGTCGAGCGAGCCGAGCACCAGCTGCGGCTGACCCAGCCCGAATTCGGCCTGGGCTTTGCCCAGCAGGTACACCGGCTCGTCGCCTGTCGGCGATCTCAGGATCTCCTCGTAGAGCAGCAGCGCCTCCTCGAAGCGCTTCAGGCGAAGGCACTCCTGGGCGAGCGACAGCCGGTTGCCCAAGGTGTCGGCGATCTCCAGCTCGCTGCGCAACGCGCGGTAACGCTTGTTGGGATTGATCTGCGCGCCGACCGTCGCTTGCACCCTTCGCGCCTGGGGCGCGTAGCGGTATTCCGGAAGCACCTCCACGAGGACGTAGGCAGCCGCGCCGACGCCGGGCAGGAACATGATCACGTAGGCCCAGGGCGAAAACCGGCCTGTCTTTGCCGCATGGACGATGCAGCCCAGATCGATGAGAGCGAGAATCCCAAAGCCGAACAAACTCGACCTCCGAAATCGATGCGCAGGAGCGACAAACAGCGCCCGCCCAATCCACTCACCATACGGAGGTGCGGTCGGAGGACGCAAGCCAACGACCTCTGCTGAACGTCCGGATCAGCGCCGGACCCACTCAGAGCTGGGGCACGATCACGGCCTCGATGGCCGAGACCGCGACCGCCACCGCGGGCCAGAAAGTCTCGAGGATGGAAATTGCCGCGCAGGCGATACAAAAGAGCAGGAAGAGCACAGGCAGGCCGTCGCTTCGCTCCGGCAACGAGCCCCGCCTGCCTGAAGCATTGGGGGCGGCGAGAAAGGCGGAGGCGACCGGAAGTAGAAGGTGGGTCATGTGTGACCTCCCGGCTCGCGTGTGAGCCTCGAGCCGCGTAGCAGTCGATGTGCCACGCCTCCAATCACGAAATGGCGAGGCTCGACAGCCGTCCTGCCCTCCTGTATGGGGCGCGCTTCAACTCAAGAACAGCGTCCCGAAGCGCTCGCCGCAAAGGCGAAACGGTCAGAAAGTCACCTCCATGAACATCATCCAGACGCTCGAGGCCGAACAGGCCGCGAAGCTCGCTGCCGTACGTCCGATCCCCGAGTTCCAGCCGGGCGACACGC
>CAZZWW010000358.1:0-2995 GCA_964657815.1 Vulcanimicrobiota bacterium
CCAACAACCAGGCCGGCATCGCGCAGCTCACCAGCCGCGTCGAGGTCGCGCCGCACTGGACAGTCAGCTCTAACTTCTTCATCCGCCAGTTCGACCAGCACCACGTCGACGGCAACGACGCCGACGTCGAGGGCTGCCGCCCGGGAGGGTTCGGAACCCCGCAGGTCCTCTGTGAGCAGGACGACAACTTCCCGAACGCGACGCCGCAACAGCTCGCCTTCAAGGGCAATCTCCCCTATCTCGGAGACGCTTTCCCTTATGGCACGACGGCGCGGACCGAGACGCACACGACGAGCTACGGCACGTCCCAACAGGCGACCGACACTCAGAAGATCTACGGGCACGACAACTATTTCGTCGTCGGCGGCGACATCTACACCGCGAACACCAACTTCGCTTCGTCGACGACATTGGGCATGTTGACGCCGCAATTCGTCAATCAGGAATTCGGATTTCCCGGTGGCGGGACGGTCCTTCAGACCAACGGCAACATCGGTTACTCGAACGTCGCCGTCTCCTCCAACGCCACATACTACGGCGTCTTCGCGCTCGACACGTTCAATGTGACCAAGGCGCTGGCTGTCACGGCCGGCGCGCGACTCAACATCGCTCAGATCAAACTAAACGATCTGACCGGTCTGTCACCCGACCTCAACACCTCTTCCGAATACTCGCGCATCAATCCGGTCGTCGGCGCCACCTACGAGTTCGCGCCGGCCTTCACCGTCTACGGCGGCTATTCGGAGTCGAACCGGGCGCCGACCCCGCTCGAGAACGCCTGCTCCAATCCCGAGCGTCCCTGCATCCTCGAGACCGCCCTCGTCTCCGATCCGCCGCTCCAGCAGATCGTCGGACGTACGATCGAGGCCGGCGCGCGCGGTGCCTATACGCTGCCGAGCGCCAACGGCGTTCTGACCTACAAGGCCGGATACTTCCGCACCAGCCTCAGCAACGACATCGTGCAGGAGCAAAGCGCCATCTCGGGGCAGGGCTACTTCACCAACGTCGCAGGATCGCGGCGCGAGGGCGTCGAGGCCGGCCTCATCTACACGCGGGGACCATTCAGCTTCTACGGCAACTACGCTCACGTCGATGCGACCTACCAGTTCAGCGGGCAGCTCTCCTCGCCGAACAACCCCGACCCGACGATTCAGGCCAACGGGGGCCTCGAGAACGTGACGCCGGGCAAACGCATTCCCGGCATCCCCACGGACGTCGGCAAGCTCGGCTTCGAGTGGCGCATCACGCCGCGTTTCACCATCGGCTGCGACACGACCCTCGTCGGCTCCCAGTACTTCATCGGCGACGACACCAACGTCAACCAAAAGCTGCCGTTCTACTACAGGGTGGACGCCCGCGCCTCGTACCTGCTGACCGACCACGTCCAGTTGTTCGTTCTTTCCACGAACCTCACCAACAATCATTACGCGACGTACGGCACATATTACAGCACCGATACGACAGGCGGGAACGTCAACGCGACGCTGTTCAACAACAATCCGGCCAATGGCGGCATCGGTGATGCGCGCGCCGTGACCGTCGCTCAGCCCTTGTCGTTTTATGGCGGCGTGAAGGTCTTGTTCTGATCCGGAGAGAGTCACGAAAAGCGCTTCTAGTGCATTTCGTCGACAGATCAGATGGTGGAGACAGCAATCGACCGTTGTCTCGACTATATCGAATCGGCACGACGTCTTTTTGATTCCGCCCTGCTGATGAAAGAAGCCTGTCTTTAGTGTCAAAATCTCAGAAGTCGGGAATTCTTTCCCTAGACAGTCGCGAGTTTCATTTTCATCATAGCTCATGCTCGCAAGAAAGATCGGCATGAGGCCGGTATCTTAAGCGACGGTTTGAATTATCCAGGAGTATACACTATGGCACTGCCGCTTGTTTTCAACAACGTCGTCTACCCGGCCGGATATTTCGGGACCGACGACGGCGGGGCGACCGCTAGCACCAAGCTGGATTCTACGTACAGCTTTCCGGTCACAGTGAACGGTACGATCAACAAGGTCGGCGACTCGGTTACGGTGACCTACACCCTCCCCGGTGCGACAACGCCGACTGTCGATACGGTCACTGCGACACAGTACGACAATAAAAACATGATCGAATTCATCAGTACGAATGGCGTGCCCGGCAACGAGGATGGCTCGACAAATCGGTATTTCTTCTCAAACATCCAGATGTACGGAAACCCGCCGCCCGCGGGTCAGACGAGAACGACGTTCACCGCCGACTCCGCTGATACCACCCTGAACGACTATACAATCAATCCTCCTGTCTGTTTCGCTCGCGGCACACTGATCTTGGCAGTCCGCGACGGCATCGTCGCAGAAGTCGCGATTGAAGATCTGCGCATCGGCGATCTCGCCGTCACCGCGTCAGGCGCGGCCAGGCCCATCGTCTGGGTCGGCAACCGTACCATCGAGTGCGCCAATCATCCGCGCGCCAACGAGGTGCTTCCCGTGCGCATCGCGGCGCATGCCTTCGCCGAGAACCGTCCGACGCGCGACCTCGTGGTGTCGCCCGGCCATTCCATCGCCGTCGACCTGCTCGGCGAGGTGCTGATCCCGGCCTCGTCGCTGATCAACGGCACGACGATCCGTCAGGAGAGCGTCGAGCGCGTGAACTACTGGCACGTCGAACTCGAGAGCCACGACCTGCTGGTGGCCGAGAATCTGCCGACCGAGAGCTACCTCGACATGGGCAATCGCGGGTTCTTCCCCCGTCCGGGAAAGGCCACGGCCCTGCATGCGGTGCCGGATGCCGCTCCCGCGACCCACGCCGACTTCTGCCGGCCGTTCCACGTCGCGGGGCCGGTGGTCGACTTCGTGCGTGATCGCCTCGCCGCGCGCGCGCTGCAGCTGGATTGGGTGCAGGTCGAGAACGCGTTCGCCGACCTGCACCTCGTCGTCGACGGTCGTCGGGTCGAGGCGGAGGTGCAGGGCCTGTCCGCCCGCTTCCTCGTGCCGGCGACGGCCGAGACGGTGTGGCT
>CAZZWW010000359.1:0-2992 GCA_964657815.1 Vulcanimicrobiota bacterium
TCGACTATCTTGAGCTTCGCGCGGCGCGCTCCCTGGCGCCGCTCGCCGCCGGCGAAACGGGCACGGCACGCCTGCTCGTCGCGGCGCGGCTCGGGCGCACGCGGCTGATCGACAACGTGGGGATCGCCGTTCCGCCGGCTTTACCGCAGCGACGAAACACGACAGGGTCGTCACGTGGCTGAGGGAAACCGAGCGTGCTGAACGATCTGCGCAGCCTCGACGCCAAGCAGCGCGGTGCCGTGCTGGCGAGCTATCTCGGCTGGACCCTCGACGCGTTCGACTTCTTCATCTTCGCCTTCGTCTGGAAGGACGTCGCCAAGGAATTCGGCTCCAGCATCGAAACGCTGTCCTGGTCGCTGTTCCTCACGCTGGCGGTTCGTCCGATCGGCGCGCTGATCTTCGGCCTGGCCGCCGACAAGTTCGGGCGACGGCCGGTGCTGATGGTCGACATCATCCTGTTCTCGGTCTTCGAAGTGGCGTCCGGCTTCTCGCCCAACCTCGCCAGCTTCTTCGTCCTTCGCATCCTTTTCGGCATCGCCATGGGAGGCGAGTGGGGCGTCGGCGCCTCCCTGACCATGGAAACGGTCCCGCCCAGGACCCGCGGCGCCGTATCCGGCATTCTGCAGACCGGGTATCCGAGCGGCTACCTGCTCGCCTCGATCGTCTTCGGCCTCCTCTACACGCACATCGGTTGGCGCGGCATGTTCTTCGTCGGCGCCGCGCCGGCGCTGCTGACGCTCTACATCCGCGCCAACGTCGAGGAGTCGCCGGTCTTCAAGGCTCAGGAGGCCAGGGCGCGCAGGCCCTCGATCGTCGAGGTGCTGCAGGCCAATGCCGGCCGCTTCGTGTTCGCCGTAGCGCTGATGACCTGCTTCAACTTCTTCAGCCATGGCACGCAGGATCTCTATCCGACGTTCCTGCGCGAGCAGATGAAGTTCGATTCCCATACGGTGAGCGCGATCCTCATCATCTTCAATCTCGGCGCCATCGTCGGCGGCCTGACGGTCGGCACGATCTCGGAACGAACCGGCCGGCGCAGGGCGATCGCCGCTGCCGCGCTCTTCTCGCTCGTGCCGCTGTGGTTCTGGTCGCACGGAGACTCGCCCGTCGTCCTGGCGCTCGGCGGCTTCGTCATGCAGGTCGCGGTGCAGGGGGCCTGGGGCGTCGTGCCGGCCTACCTCAACGAGCTCTCGCCCGACGAGGTACGCGGGACGTTCCCGGGGTTCGCCTACCAGATCGGCAACCTGATCGCCGCCGTGAACGGACCGCTGCAGACCGGGGTCGCCCATGCGCGGGGTGGCAACTTCTCGTTCGGGCTCGCGCTCGTCGCCGGCATCGTCGCCGTCGTTCTTGCGGGCTGCGCACTGCTGGGACCCGAAGCGCGGGGAACGGTTTTCGGCACGAAGCCGCAGGGGGCGTCGGTTTGAGGATGGCATCGTGAGCGAGGCGGAGCGCGCGGTTCTCGTGAAGGTGGAGGGGCGGGTGCAGGGTGTCGGCTTCCGCGCCTTCACCGCCGAGCAGGCGGCGGCGCTCGGCATCCGCGGCTGGGTGATCAACCGCGACGACGGCAGCGTCGAGGCGGCGCTTCACGGACACGGCGGCGAGCTCGGCGAGCTGATCGGACGCCTCAGGGGCGGTCCACCGGGCGCCGAAGTCGGCGCGCTCGACGTGCGCTCGATCGACCGAAGCCGTGTCGGCGATGTTCCGACAGGTGCCCACACGTTCTGATGTTTCCCTGCTCCACCGAAAGGATGAGCTTCACATCACCGTGCCGTTGCCTGCGTGTCGCCGCGCAGTCATTTGCAAGACCTATCGGGCGTGCCGCGGGGCGTGGAGCCTCGTTGGACGGAGCCTCCCATGGAACACGCGAACTCTGCTGCCGAGCATCACGCGCACGCGGCCGAGCATCATCACGAAGCCCACAAGCATGCCACCGACGGCCATCACGACAAGGCCGCCCATCATGCTCACCTCGCGCACGGTCACCACATCCAGGCCGAGCATCATCACGGCGAAGCCGCGAAGGCCGCTGCGAGCCGTCACCACGGCTGAAGCCGAAACGGAGACCGGCCCGCCGGTCTCCTACTCCATCAGCGTCTGCATCGAGCGCTCGTACAGGTCCGTGAGCTGGTCGAAGAGCGAGAGCATCGTCTCGCTGCCTGTCGCGACCGTTTCGAGGTCCGCCACGTCGGAGGCGTGAGCCAAGGCCGGCCCGAAGTCGGCCCAGGCTGCCGTGGCCCTCGCCAGCAGGTCGCGGATTTCTGGCGTCGAGAGCGGGATGCGCTCGAGATAGGCGAGACCTTCGGCGAAGGCCTGCGAGGAGACGACAAGCGCCGAACGCTGAGCCACCGCCGCCTCGCCGCCGACGAGCACCGCGACGGCGGCATGTTTGGCCAAGCGCTGCGACAGCATGCGCTGGCGTCCCGATACGTTGATCACCTGCAAGGCGGCGGCGAAGCCGGCGACCTCCAGCGTGCGCGTCAGCGCCTCCGCCTGCGCCAGAAGCTTGTCGGCGAGACGATCGATCTCGGCGACCCGGGCGCGGGCAGGGGCGGGCGCGAGCGCGCTCTTCAGCGCCGACCAGGGCACCAGCACGGCGTCGAGCAGGTCCCCGAAGGTCGGCTTCGATAACGTGCGGCCGAGGATCGCGAGATTGGCCTCGATCTGCTCGATCGAGCCACGGCACAGCGCGGCGGTGTCGTCGGGCGTCACCCCGGCGCACATCAGCGCATAGAGCTTGACCAGGCGCTGCGACAGCATGCGCAACTGCCCGGCGCGATTGACCGCCTCGGCGTAGCGCGCGGCGTCGATCACCTGCTGGGCGATCTGGCCGATCCGCAGCTTGGCCTGCATCGCCGCCGTGCGCAGCACCTTGTAGGCCTCGTCCTCGCCGATGTTGCGCACCCGCATGAGGATGCCTTTGGCGCGGTCGACCAGCTTGCGCTCGGAGAAGCGGTGCTGGACGTCGGAGAGCTCCTCGCGCAGCAGCTGG
>CAZZWW010000360.1:0-2982 GCA_964657815.1 Vulcanimicrobiota bacterium
CGCCACGCTGGCCGAAAGGGTCGCCGAGCGCACGCGCGAGGCGGAGGCGGCGCGCGAGACCGCCGAGGCGGCGAACCGGGCGAAGACCGACTTCCTCGCCGCAATGAGCCACGAGATCCGCACGCCGCTCAGCGGCATCCTCGGCTACACGGACCTGCTGCTCGACGAGACCGACCTCTTCGCCGTGCGGCGGGCGGGCGAACGCATCCGCTCCGCCGGCGCCGCGCTGCTCACCATCGTCAACGACATCCTCGACTTCGCCAAGGTCGAGGCGGGGCGCATCGAGCTGGCGTCGGCGCCCTTCGACCTGGCCCGGCTCACCGACGAGGCGATCGGGATCGTGCAAGGCACGGCGGAGCGCAAATTCCTCGGATTGCGCGTCCAGCTCGGCAGCGGCCTCCCCGCCAGCGTCGTCGGCGATGGCGACCGGCTGCGGCAGGTGCTGCTGAACCTCCTCAACAACGCGATCAAGTTCACGCGGTCCGGCACGGTGACGCTCGGCATCCGCGCGCTCGAAGGCGGGGCTGGCGTCGCCCGGCTGCGGTTCGAGGTCGAGGACACCGGGATCGGCATCGCGGGTAACAAGCGCCAGCTGCTGTTCGAGCGGTTCAGCCAGATCGACGGCTCCAACCATCGGGAATATGCCGGCACCGGCCTGGGCCTCGCCATCTCCAAGCGTCTCGTCGAGCTGATGGGCGGCACCATCGGCTGCGACAGCGAGCTCGGCCGCGGCTCCGTGTTCTGGTTCGAGGTCGCGCTCCCGGTCGCCACGCCGGCGGCGCTTCCGGCGACGGCCGCCGCGTCGAACGCACCCGCGCGCCGCCGGCTGCTCGTCGTCGAGGACGTGGTCGTCAACCAGGAGCTCGCCCGCGCCTTCCTCGAACGGGCCGGGCACCAGGTCCAGATCGCGTCCGGCGGGGCCGAGGCCGTCGCCGCCGTGCAGAAGACCAGCTTCGACCTCGTCCTGATGGACGTGCAGATGCCGGTCATCGACGGCCTGGCGGCGACGCGGCTCATACGCGCGCTGGACCATCCCGCCGCCAAAGTGCCGATCGTCGCGATGTCGGCCAACGTGCTGCCGCACCAGGTGGCGCTCTGCCACGACGCGGGCATGCAGGACCATGTCGGCAAGCCGTTCAAGCGCGAGGACCTCCTCGCCACGATCGAACGATGGGCCCGGAGGGATCCCGAGGCCGCGGACCTCGGCCGCTACGATCCCTCGGCCTTCGAGGCGCTCGCCCTGCCGATGGGACAGGCTGCGACGCAGCGGCTGCTCGCCGCCTTCGCCCGCGAGCTCGAGGCCCGCTTCGGCGATGGGGCGGGCACGCCGGACGCGACGATGTTGGGCAAACATGCCCACGCCGTGGTGTCCGCTGCCAGCATGCTTGGCTTCGACGGCTTCGCCGCGCTGTGCCGCGAGGCGGAAACGGCACGGGGCCGCGACGAGGTCGCCCGGCTCGCCGCCAGCCTGAGGGCCGGCGGGCGGCAGGTGCTCGCGACGGTGGAGAAGCTCGCCGCGGCGGCGTGAGGGGCCGCCGTCCGTCCCTCGGTGGTCCTCGGGACGGTCCGGCAGAGCCCGCAGGATCAGCCCTTGCCCGCGATCCGCACCTTCTCGCCGGAGACCGTGGTCTCGAGCGGGTTGTCGATCAGCTCGTCGTCGGGGTGCAGCCCCTTCACGATCTCGACGTCGTTGCCGAGGTTGCGGCCGACCGTGACGCGACGCAGCGTCACGACGCGGTCCTTGTCGACGGCGGCGACCTCCATGCCCGCGCGGCCGAACACCAGGGCGGTCGCCGGCACGACGAGCGTACCGGGCTGGGTCGGGATGTGGAACGACACCTCGGTGAAGGCGCCGGGCCACAGCTTGTCGTCGGGATTGTCGGCCTGCAGCTCGACCACGGCGGTGCGCGATCCCTCGCCCAGCGCGTTGGAGGTCGAGGTGATCGCCGCCTCGAACGTCCCGGTCTTGCCGGGTATCGTCAGCGTCGCCTTCACGCCGGCCTTCATGCCGGCGAGGAAGGCCTGGGGCACGTCGACGTAGACGCGCACGCGGTGGATGTCGGACACCTGGAACAGCGGCTTGCCGGAGGTGCCGTTGGCGGTGACGAGGTCGCCGATGTCGACGTTGCGCTGCGTGAGGACGCCGTCGAAGGGCGCGGTGATCTTCTCGAAGGACGCGAGCTCCTCCAGGCGCTGCACGGCCGCCTGCTGGGCGACGAGGTTGGCCTTGGCCACCGCGACTGCGGCGAGGGTCGAGGCGGCGCCGTAGCGGTCGGTGTCGCCCTTGAGCTCGCTCGACCAGCCCTGCTTGACGAGCTGCGTGGTGCGCAGGTTGACCGCCTTGCCGAGGTCGGCGTTGGCCTGCGCCTGCTCGACCCCCGCCTGCAGCTGGATCAGCTGGGCCTTGGCCTGGGCGAGCTGCTGGTCGAGGTCGGGCGCGGAGATGTCGGCGAGCACCTCGCCCTTCGTCACGCGGGCGCCGAGGTCCCTGTGCCAGGCCGTGACGTAACCGCTGGCCCGGGCATAGAGCGCGCCGGCGTTGAAGGCGCGGACCGTGCCGGGCAGCTCGAGGTCGTCCACGTCCGGTCCGGCCCTGGGGACGACGAGACGCACGGACTGCACCGCCTGCGTATCGGCCCAGCGGCCGGCCTCCTGCATGCTCTTGGCGCGATCGTCGACGCCGACGGCCACGACGGCCACGGCGAGCGCGACCCCCGCGAGGAGGACGAGCATGCCACGGCGCCGGCCCGGCACCTTGCGGCTGACATCGGACACGGGTCTGATCCCTCCTAATGGGCTGGAAGCGTCACGGGTCTATGCGCCCGGCGCTTCAGACTATCACGGCCACCGTGAACAATGCTGAAAACCACGGGCACGAAGATCAACGTGGCCACCGTGGCGAAGAGAAGGCCGCCGATCACGGCACGGCCGAGCGGCGCGTTCTGGCCGGGCTCGATCGCCATTGGCGCCATGCCGATGATC
>CAZZWW010000361.1:0-2975 GCA_964657815.1 Vulcanimicrobiota bacterium
GCAGGGAGCCGCTGCCGCGGGAGCCGCCCTGCGCGATGAGCTGCTGGAGCCGGGCGCAATCGACCTGTTGCGCCTGAGCGGGTGCCGCGGCGGAGCCGAGCAACGCCACGCCGAAGACGACGAAGCGGGCGAAGCGCCCTGATCGGTCAAGCTGCATGCAATCCCCGGCGACAGGCGCCCCCGCCCTGGCCGACGAGGCGCGGCCGCGTCGACATCGGCAGTCACAAGCCATCGCAACGTGGGTGAAATAGGGCTGCCCTCGAAGCAGCGGCGGATTGGCGTCCGCCATGCTTCTTTTGCCACAGCTACCAGCCGCCGCGCAGAGGCAGCACGCGGCATGGCGTGCCCGCCTCTGCGGCCGGTGCGTGCGGCGGTCGAATCAAGAGGCCCTCGGCATCGGCGAGCACGCGCAGCATGGAGGAATCCTGCAGCTTGTTCGGCGTGGCGACCCGGATGCCGTCCTCGCGCGTGACCAGCGTCGCGCGCATGTAGTCGGCGCGGGCATCGTTAGCCGGCAGCGCCACGCCGGTCACCGCCGCTTCGCCGCTGTCGGCGCCGGCCTCCGGGTCGCCGGCGAGCGCACGCAGCAGCGGCGTGAGGAAGAGCACGCCGCAGACGATCGAGGAGACCGGGTTGCCGGGCAGGCCGAGGATCGCCATCGGACCAGCCGCGCTCTCCATGCGGCCGTGGATCAGCGGCTTGCCCGGCCGCATCGCGATGCGCCAGAAATCGAGGTTCATGCCCTGGCGAGCCAGGGCAGGCTTGACGAGGTCGTGGTCGCCGACGGATGCGCCGCCGAGCGTCACCAGCACATCGGCACCCGCGTCGCGCGCCGCCACGATGCCCGCCTCCAAAGCGTTCAGGTCGTCGGCGATGATTCCGAGATCGAGCGCGATGCCGCCGGCCTCCGCCACGAAGGCGGCGATGGCGTAGGCGTTGGACGCCACGATCTGATCGGGACCGACGGCGGAGCCCGGCTGCACCAGCTCGTCGCCCGTGGCAATGATGGCCACCAGGGGGCGCCGGGTCAGCGGCAGCTCGGCGTGATTCATCGCAGCCGCCAGCGCGATCTGCGAGGCGCCGAGCCGGGTGCCGGCACGCAGCAGCACCTCGCCCTCTTCGAAGTCGAGCCCGGCGCGGCGGATGAAGCGACCCTGCACCGGCCGCTCGATCGCCCGCACGTTCCTGCCGTGAACCTCGGCATCCTCCTGGATAAGGATGGCGTCGGCGCCCTCTGGCACGGGCGCTCCGGTGAAGATGCGCACCGCCTCGCCCGCGCCCACCGTACCGGCGTGGCGCAGCCCCGCCTTGCTCTCGCCGACGAGGGTCAGCGCGCGCGCCGGATCGTCGAGGTCGGCAAGGCGCACGGCGTAGCCGTCCATGGCCGACACATCGGCAGGCGGCTGAGTGCGGGTGGCGGCGAGGTCGCGCGCGAGGGTGCGGCCGTGCGCTTCGCGCAACGCCACGCGCTCTTCCGGCAGCGGCGTCACCGGCGCGAGGACGCGCGACTGGGCGTCGGCGACCGACAACAGGGGCTCTCTCAAGATGCCGACCAGTCGCCGGACGCGCCACCGGATTTGTGCAAAAGGCGGATGCCTTCGATCCGCATGCCGCGATCGACCGCCTTGAGCATGTCGTAGAGGGTCAGGCACGCGACGGAGGCGGCGGTGAGCGCCTCCATCTCGACGCCCGTCTGGCCGGTCACGCGCGCCGTCGCCTCGATGCGAAAACCGGGCAGCGTCGAGTCGGGCACGATCTCGACGGCGACCTTCGTCAGCGCCAGCGGATGGCAGAGCGGGATCAGGTCCGACGTCTTCTTCGCCGCCATGATCCCCGCGATGCGGGCGGTGCCGACCACGTCGCCCTTCTTGGCTTGACCCGTCAGCGCCAGATCGAGCGTGTCCGCTTTCATGACGATGCGGCCTTCGGCGACGGCTTCGCGCGTGCTGGCCGCCTTGGCCGACACGTCGACCATGCTGGCAGCGCCAGCGGCATCGAGGTGGGTCAGCGCGTTCATCAGGCGCGCGTGGCGAAACGAGGAGCCGCTACTGGTGACAGGCCGGTGAGAAGGGCGCGCGTCGCGGCTTCGACGTCGTCCTCGCGCATCAGGCTCTCGCCGACGAGCACGGTGCGGATGCCGTGCTGGGCGAGGCGCTGGCAATCCTCATGGCAGGTGATGCCACTCTCGCCGACGAGGATGCGATCCGCCGGCACCATCGCCGCGAGCCGCTCGGAGACTTCGAGCGAGACCTTGAAGGTGCGCAGATCGCGATTGTTGATGCCGACGAGCCGCGTCTCGAGCCTCAGCGCGCGCCGCATCTCGGCGGCATCGTGGACCTCGACGAGCACGTCCATGCCGAGGCCGACGGCGGCATCGCGCAGCTCTATGGCGGTGGCATCGTCGAGGGCAGCGAGGATGAGCAGGATGCAGTCGGCCCCATGGAAGCGCGCCTCCGCCACCTGGTAGGGTTCAAACATGAAGTCCTTGCGCAGCGCCGGGACGGCGACGGCGGCGCGGGCACGGTCGAGATAGACGAGGTCGCCCTGGAAGGACGGCCGGTCGGTCAGCACGGAGAGGCAGGCGGCGCCACCCGCTTCGTAGGCGGCGGCGAGCGTCGGCGGGTCGAAGTCGGCGCGGATCAGGCCCTTGGAGGGGCTCGCCTTCTTGATCTCGGCGATGAGCGCGATCTCTCCGGCACTGTGTTTGGCCTCCAAAGCGGCCACGAAGCCGCGCGGCGGCGGGGCGGCGCGGGCGCGCTCCAGCATGGCGTCCATCGGTACGGACGCGCGCGCCTCGGCGACCTCGCGCCGCTTGTAGATCTCGATGGCCCTCAGGATGTCGGTCATAGGCTCCTTAACCCGTGGCGGCGAGCGTGGTGCCATGCGAAGCCTGCACCAGACGCGAGAGGACGGCCCGCGCCTCCCCGCCGTCGATCGCGGCCGCGGCTTGGGTCAGGCCGTGGTCTAGGTCTGCG
>CAZZWW010000362.1:0-2953 GCA_964657815.1 Vulcanimicrobiota bacterium
TGAGTGCCGCGCCCGCTGTGCAGATGGCCGCACCCGCTGCCGCCGCGGCGGCCGGCCGCCTTCAGCGCCTATGCCGAGCCGGTGATCCCGCTGCCGCCACTGCGTCCCATGGAACTGGCGCGCCTGGAGAGCCGGCCGTTTGCTCCCGCTGCGCGTCCCGTCGCGATGGCCGCGTCTCGCAACGGCCTCGACGCGATCGGCAGCCTCATCACCAAGACAGCGTCCGGCGTACCGGCGCTGCGCCGCTCGCGACTGCCGGCGGTCATCTCGCAGGGCACCCGCACGCCGGGCCAAGCCCTGGCCTTCGCGCCGCCGGAGGTCGTGGCCCGCGACGAGCTGCCGGAGCTGCGCCGCGTCGACGCCCCGCCCCGTGCGCTCGGCTTGCGTGCCGCGTTGCGGGCCAGCCGTAGCGAGGCGAGCGTGACGCTCCCGTCTTCCTCGACCATCGTCGCCAGCACCGCGCCTCTGAACGCCGTCAGGCTGACAGGTTTGCGCCGGGCTGCGCGTGCTCTCGGCGAAGGAGCGGCGCTGTGAGCCGGCCTTCCAAGCCGCAGCCATAGCGGTCGTCACTTTCGATAGACGTCCTCGGCCGTCAACCTTGATTGACACTTCACCTTGCGGTGCGTAGCCTCACCCTGGCTTTCAAGTAGCCCGGGAACGAGCCGCGCCGATGCTGCAGTCACCTTCGGCCCCCAACGCGACGCCTATCAACGTCACTATCGTTGCGATGGACACGCATTTCGCCGGCGCCCTCGAGCGCGCGACCGTCGAACTCAAGCGCGAGATGCCGGGGCTGACGCTGACCCTTCACGCTGCCTCGGAATGGGCGGCAGACCCGCGCCGTCTCCAGCGCTGCCGCCTCGACATCGCCGCCGCCGACATCATCGTCTGCGGCATGCTGTTCATGGAAGACCACTTCCTCCCGATCATGGACGCGCTGAAGGCGCGCCGCGACGATTGCGACGCGCTGGTCTGCGCGCTGTCGGCCAAGGAGGTCGTCTCTCTCACCCGCATCGGCCGTTTCAAAATGGACGGCTCCGGCGGCGGCGCGCTGGCGCTGCTGAAGCGCCTCAAGCCCAAGAAGAACAGCGCCCAGGGCGGCGGCTCGAAGCAGATGGCGATGCTGCGGCGCCTGCCGCGCATCCTGCGCCTCATCCCCGGCACGGCGCAGGACGTGCGCGCCTATTTCCTGACGCTGCAGTACTGGCTCGGCGGCAGCCGCGAAAATCTCGGCAACATGGTCCGCCTCCTGGTGCAGCGCTATGCCGACGGCCCGCGCCGCAACCTGCGCGACATCGTCAAGGCCGAAGCGCCGATCGAGTACCCTGACGTCGGCGTGTACCATCCGCGCATGGCCGGCAAGGTCGGCGAGCGCGCCGAAGCCCTGCCCGTGGCCGGCTCGGCCGGTACGGTCGGCCTGCTGGTGATGCGCTCCTACCTGCTCGCCGGCAACGCCGCGCATTACGACGGCGTGATCGGCAGCCTCGAGGCGCGCGGCCTGCGCGTCGTGCCCGCCTTCTCCGCCGGCCTCGACGCCCGCCCGGCGATCGACCGCTACTTCGTTCGGGACGGCCGCGCCACGATCGACGCGATGGTCTCGCTCACCGGCTTCTCGCTCATCGGCGGCCCGGCCTACAACGACGCCAAGTCCGCCGAGGACGTCCTCGCCAGGCTGGACGTGCCCTACGTCGCCGCCCATCCCGCCGAGTTCCAGACGCTGGAGACCTGGGGCGCCTCGGACCGGGGGCTGATGCCGGTCGAGACCACCATCATGGTGGCGATCCCCGAACTCGACGGCGCCACCGGACCCATGGTGTTCGGCGGACGCTCGGACGGCGCCGGCGTCGCCTGCACGGGCTGCGCGCGCGGCTGCTCCTTCCCGGTCGACGACCGCGAGCGCTCGATGCACTCGTGCTCCGAGCGCGCCGACATGCTGGCGGCCCGCGTCGCCAAGCTGGTCGCGCTGCGCCGCTCGACACGCGCCGAGCGCCGCGTCGGCATCGTGCTCTTCAACTTCCCGCCCAACGCCGGCAACACCGGCACCGCCGCCTACCTATCGGTCTTCGAGTCGCTCTTCCGCACGCTGCTGGCGATGAAGGCCGAAGGCTACGCCGTCGAGGTGCCGCGCGACGTCGACGATCTGCGCGAGCGCATCGTGCAGGGCAACGCCGCGACCTACGGCGCGATGGCCAACGTGCACACGACCATTGCGGCCGACGACCATGTCCGCCGCGAGCCCCACCTCCGCGAGATCGAGGCGCAATGGGGTCCGGCGCCAGGCCGCCAGCAGAGCGACGGCCGCAGCCTGTTCGTCCTCGGCGCGCGCTTCGGCAACGTCTTCGTCGGTATCCAGCCCAGCATGGGCTACGAGGGCGACCCGATGCGGCTGCTCTTCGAGAAGGGCTTCGCACCGACCCACGCCTTCTCCGCCTTCTACCGCTGGCTGCGCGAGGACTTTTCCGCCCACGCCGTGCTGCACTTCGGCACCCACGGCTCGCTCGAGTTCATGCCGGGCAAGCAGGCCGGCCTCTCCGGCCGCGACTGGCCGGATCGTCTGATCGCCGATCTGCCCAACATCTATCTCTACGCCTCCAACAACCCGTCCGAGGGCGCCATCGCCAAGCGGCGCGCCGCGGCGACGCTGATCTCCTACCTGACGCCGCCGGTCGCCCACTCCGGCCTCTACCGCGGCCTCCTCGACCTCAAGGCCTCGATCGAGCAGTGGCGCCTGCTGCCGCCGGAGGACGAGGCCCAGCGCTTCGAGATGGCGCTGATGATCCAGGCCCAGGCCGCCGCCGTCGAGCTGTCGGCCGCAGAACCGGCCTGGGGCGCCGACACGGATGCGCGCCTCTCGAAGCTCGCCGCCGACGTGCTCGAACTCGAGTACACGCTTATCCCGCACGGCCTCCACGCCGTCGGCGTCGCGCCCTCGATCGAGGAGCGCGCCGAGCAG
>CAZZWW010000363.1:0-2945 GCA_964657815.1 Vulcanimicrobiota bacterium
CGGCGACGTCCGGCAGCGCCACGCGATAAAGGTGTCGCACGAGCGAGCCCGGCTGCACGAGGCCGGTCGCGGCGAGGGCGGCGTCCGACACGAGCACGCGAGGGCCGAAGCCGATCCCGGCGGCAAGCTTGTCAGGCTCCTGCACCAGAGTGGCGCGGAGCACGAAGGTGGCGTCGCCGATGCGCAGCGTGTCGCCGAGCTTCAGCCCGAGCCGTGCCGACAGCGCAGCATCGGAGACGGCACCGAATGCGGCGTCTCGCTTCGCCAAGGCCTCGCCGATCGGGATTGCGGGATCGAGCACCGCTCTGCCGGTCTCGGGATAGCCGGACCCGACCGCCTTGAGCTCGACCAGGGCGGCGTCGCCGCCCTCGCGACGCGCCATCGCGCGCAACACGCTGACTTCGGCGAGACGCCCGCGCGAGCGGAAAAAAGCCTTCTCGCCGTCGCTGGCCTCGCGCTGGATGAGGTCGAACGAGGCGTCGCCGCCCAGGATCACGCGACCCTGCGCCGCCAACCCGTCGGAGAGCGAGCGCGACACCGAACCGACGCCGGAGATGGCGGCGACGCCCAGCGCGATGCAGGCAAGAAAGATCCCGAAGCCGGATAGGCCGCCACGGAGGTCGCGGAGGGCGAGGCGGATGATCAGCGGCATATGATTAAACGCGGCATGGGCCGCAATATGGGATCAGTGCGTGGCTTCGGGAGCGCCCGCGAGCTCGAAATCGTCGGCCTGGATGTCGAGTTGCCCGGTCATGGTCGGCATGGACACGCGCAGCGGCACCACGACGTGAGCACTGGGGATCGGCGCGAGCCAGACCTCGATGCCCTCGTTCTGCGCCATGAAGTTGGTCTGGCGCGAGCCGACGAGGTGACCCGAGATGGGATGATAACGAGCCGAGCAGACCGCCACGGGACCGTTGTAGCCCTGCACCTGCACGTCGCGCTCGCCCTGGTAGTGCAGGGCGATGTCGAAGCGGGCGTAGCCGTCGTAGATCGGCAGGGTGCGCTGGCACGCCGCAGGCCCCGTCAGCGACTCGCCGGCCGGCACCGGCATGATCAGCGCGCTCGTCGGGTCCAGCACGTTGCGCTTGTTGGCCTCGGTCACGGGGACGCGCGGACCCCGCCATTCCGGCTCCGGATTGATCTCGACCGCCTTCACCGTGCCGGCGTTCAGCGCCATGCGCAGCGTGCGCGTCGATTCCGAATTGACCGCCGATGTCGCGTAGGAGGAAGGCGCCACCGCGCCGCGCTTGTTGACCGCGCCGGACGAGACCAGCGCCATCTGTACGCTCGAAACCATGGCGGCGAGACCGGTGAGGTGAGCGTTGAGGCCCATGTGATAGGTCTGGGGCTGCATGTTGCCGTCGGCGGTGAGCTCGCCGATGTGCAGGCCCATCAGGGTCACGGCGTAATGCGCCCTGAGCGTCTCGGCCGAGGCCGCTGACGCTCCGGCTGCGAGCGCGGCGGCGACGAGCGTCGACGCCACAAGCGTGCGCCACCGTCCCGCGCCACTGCCGTCCGTCATCGAGAAACCCATCGTGCTCGACACCGTGTTCGCTCGAGGTCGGTCTGCTGCGCCGCAGAGGCGTGGGCAAATCCGTCGGAAGAATGGCTCGGGACGCATCAAAGCGCCTTGGTTAATCCTTTGCCAATCAATGCACCGCGAATGGTTAACAAGAGTGTTACACGTGCCACAGCACCGTGGCCGCGGCAGGCTAGCTCCCGCGAGCAGGGGCGGGAAGAGGTCGAGCCTTGTCGCCGATCTCGCCCCCGGCTTTGCCATTGGCCGGATGCTCCTGTAATCAGGCGGCGGCCGCTGGGAGGCGCTTCAAGCTCGCCGCCCACGGAACTGGATGAGCGGAGCGGCGGTGTCGGTCGAGGTCGAGGCGAGCAAGGACGATAAGGGCGAGAACTTCCCCGTCGCTTCCGTTCTGATCGCGCCGCGCCACCGCGAGGCGGTGCTGGCGTTCTACCGCTTCGCGCGCGCCGCGGACGATGTCGCCGATAGCGCGACCTTGCCTCCTGAGGAGAAAATCCGCCGGCTCGATCTCTTCGAAGCGACCCTGCTCGGGCACTCGGACGAGGTCGGGGCGGCCCTGCCGTTGCGCCGCTCGCTCGCGAAGACGGGGGTCACCACGCGTCACGCGCTGGA
The DNA here is from genome assembly GCA_964657815.1 of Vulcanimicrobiota bacterium. Lineage (GTDB taxonomy): Bacteria > Pseudomonadota > Alphaproteobacteria > Rhizobiales > Beijerinckiaceae > RH-AL1. The sequence goes on from CAZZWW010000363.1 coordinate 2,153, forward strand.
CCTGCTCGTGGCCTTCCGCATGGACGCGACGGTGCTGCGCTACGCCACCTTCGACGAACTCCTGAACTATTGCCGCTACTCGGCCGCGCCCGTCGGGCGATACGTCCTCGACGTGCACGGCGAGGCGGAGACCACGTGGCCGGCGAACGACGCGCTCTGCTCGGCCCTGCAGATCATCAACCACCTGCAGGACTGCGGAAAGGATTTTCGCGAGATCGACCGGGTCTACCTGCCTGCCGACGTCCTGGCACGCCATGGAGCCAACGTTTCGATGCTCGGCGAGACGGCGGCGCCGGCGCCGCTGCGCGCGTGCCTTCGCGAAGTCGCCGAGCGCAATGCCGCGCTGGTCGAGCACGGCCGACGCTTCTCTCCGCAGGTGCGGGACTGGCGGCTGCGCCTCGAGACCGCGATCATCGGCCGGCTCGCGGCCAAGCTCAACACTAGGCTCGTCGCACGCGATCCCCTGAGCGACAAAGTTCACCTCACGAAGCCGGCGGCGCTGTGCCAGGCCCTGCTCGGCGCAGGCGGTAGCCTGGTCGCCCGCCGGGACGCGGCGGCGCCCGTCCCGCTCGCGGGCGTGCACGAGGCATGAGCCACGCGACGCTGGTGACTCAGCCGGTCCCGCCCGAGAGCGCCGGGCAGGCCAAGAAGAGTTCGTTCTACCTCGCCATGCGCATCCTGCCGCCGCCGCAGCGGCAGGCCATGTACGAGGTCTACTCCTTCTGCCGCCGCGTCGACGACATCGCCGACGAGGGCGGCCCGAGGCCGGAGCGCCATCAGGCGTTGGGACGCT
>CAZZWW010000364.1:0-2936 GCA_964657815.1 Vulcanimicrobiota bacterium
TCGGCTCGCACGGCGAGGGCCTGTGGGACGAGGAGGACGGCTTCTACTACGATCTGCTCGAGATCCCCGGCGAGGATGCGCGAACGCTCAAGGTGCGCTCGATGGTCGGCCTGATCCCGCTCTTCGCCGTCGAGCTGCTGCGCGGCGACATCTTCGAGCGCCTGCCCGACTTCGGAGCGCGCGTGAAGTGGCTGTTCGCCAACCGGCCCGACCTGTCGAAGCTGGTGTCGCGCTGGAACGACGTGAACAGCGCCGATTTCTCGATGCTGGCCCTCATGCGCAAGCAGCGCCTCAATCGCGTGCTGACGCGCATGCTCGCCGAGACCGAGTTCCTCTCGCCCTACGGCATCCGCTCGGTCTCCAAGGTGCACGGCGAGCATCCCGCCGTCGTCAGCATCCACGGCGAGGAGCACCGCGTCGACTACGAGCCCGGCGAGGGCACCACCCGCCTTTTCGGCGGCAACTCGAACTGGCGCGGCCCGATCTGGATGCCGGTCAACTACCTCATCGTGGTGGCGCTGCACCGCTACCAGACCTTCTACGGCGACGATTTCGAGCTGGAGGTGCCGACGGGCTCGGGCCGCAAGATGAAGCTCGGCGAGATCGGCCACGAGATCGGCCGACGCCTGACCTCGCTGTTCCTGCGCGATGCCGCCGGCCGCCGGGCGATCTACGACGGCGATGCCAAGATGCAGGAAGACCCGCACTTCCGCGACCACATCCTGTTCTACGAGCACTTCCACGGCGACACCGGTCGCGGCCTCGGCGCCTCTCACCAGACCGGCTGGACGGGACTCGTCGCGCTCCTGCTGCACCCGCCGCACGAGATGGATCCCGACCTGGGCGAACGTGCAACCGAAGCGGAGCCGCAGGGTTCTCGCGCCGCAGGAGTGACGCCATGACTGACCCGAAAAGCCCGACCGCCCCGCGTGGACCCGACAGCGAGCCGCTACCGAAGGTCGGCTACGCCGAGATCCTGAAGGGCCAGCCGGCCATCGTCACCGGCGCCAATTCCGGCATCGGCGAGGCCGTCGCCCTCGGCCTGGCCCGCGCCGGCGCCGACGTCGCGGTCAATTACGTCACGCATCCCGAGACCGCCGAGGAGGTCGCCCACAAGATCGAGGGCTACGGCCGCAAGGCCATCGTCGTGAAGGCCGACGTCTCCAAGGAGGACGAGGTCGAGGCCATGTACAAGACAGCCATCGACACGTTCGGGACGATCCACATCTCGGTCAGCAACGCCGGGCTGCAGAAGGATTCGGCCTTCGTCGACATGACGATGGCGCAGTGGGAGACGGTCATCGGCGTCAACCTGACCGGACAGTTCCTGTGCCAGCGCGCCGCCGCCCGCGAGTTCCTCCGGCGCGGCGTCGACGAGACGGTCTCCGTCGCCGCCGGCAAGATGATCTGCATGTCGTCGGTGCACCAGGTCATCCCCTGGGCCGGGCACGTGAACTACGCGACGTCCAAGGGCGGCATCAAGCTGATGATGGAATCGATGGCGCAGGAGCTGGCGCCCCATCGCGTCCGGGTCAACGCGATCGGTCCCGGCGCGATCCGCACGCCGATCAACACCGAGGCGTGGAGCACGGCGGAGGCCTACAAGTCGCTGATGACGCTGGTGCCCTACAAGCGCATCGGCGAGCCCGACGACATCGCCCAGGCCGCCGCCTGGCTCGCCTCCGACCACGCCGACTACGTCACCGGCATCACGCTCTTCGTCGACGGCGGCATGACGCTCTACCCGGGCTTCGCCACCGGCGGATAAAGTCGATATCGAGCTGGCGGATCCACCGTCGTCGGGTACGCCCTAACCGGCCAACGCGTCCGCTTCGCCGAACGCGACGCTGGCCGCGCCCTTCGCCGTCAGCGTCACCAGCAACTCGCGCACGCCCTCCTCGCCGCTCTCGCCCGGCCGCGCCGCCACAAGGCCGGCGGCGGCGAGGCGCTTGACGGCGGCGAGCACGTCCTCGGTGCGGAAGCCGGCCGTGTAGGGCACGCTGGTGCGGCCGAGCGCGTCGCGGCGCAGGCGCAGCGGCTTGTCGGCGACCTGGAGATAGGCGGCGAGCCGCGCGTCGAGGTCGGTAGCGGCGACCGCCTCGGGCCGCAGCGCGGCACGACGATCGCGGAAGCCGGTGATCGTCGCGGCGGCGGCGGACCAGCTGTCGCCGTCGCCGACGCTGAAGAGGACGTCGCCGATGGCGGCATGGCCGGCGTCGAGCACGAGGAGCGGCTGCAGGAACGCGGTGCCCTTCGCACGGACCGCCTCGACCTCTGCGAGGCCGGCCTGACGCATCAGCACCAGGCAGTCGGCGTTCGGCGCGGCCACCAGGCGGAAGCAATATTCGAGCGCTTCGCGCTCCGCCGCGCGTGGGGCCGGGAAGACCGCCGCCTTCGGCCGCTCGGCGAGGCTGCGCACGCGCCACAGCACATCGGCCGCGCTGTGAGCGTCATCGGCCTGCGGCTCGGCGAGGAAGCCGTCGATGTCGACACCGGTCTCTCGCGAAGCGAGGTGGAGGAACTCGTCGCAGAAGGCGTAGAGCGCGTCGGGTTCGATCGGCTTCGACAGGATGCGATCGAACAGGCAGTCCGCGCCGCGCCGCGCCGCGAGGCCAAAATGGTCAGCGGTGATCGCGACCATGTTGAGGTTGGTGTTGGTCTTCTCGCCGAGGGTGCGCATCAGCCGGGCCAGCGCGTAGCCGTCCATCTCGGGCAGGTGATAGTCGATGAAGACAAGGTCGTAGGCGTTGTCCTGCACGCAGCGCAGCGCGCCGAAGCCGTCGCCGGCCTCGTCGACCTCGTAGCCCCGCGCGCGTAGAAGCGCCGACAGCACGTCGCGCGACACAGGATCATCCTCGACGAGCAGGACACGGGCGGACATGGGCGGGGCTCAGCTGCGAGGGGAACGGACGGTGGCGGCGCTGGGGCCGGCGAAG
>CAZZWW010000365.1:0-2933 GCA_964657815.1 Vulcanimicrobiota bacterium
CTTGTCCGGTTCCGGCGGCATCTGCACCACCTCGATCGGGGTCTCGACGGGCGGTCGCGCGGCTTCGGCGCGCGGCGGCCAGATCAAGGGCGCCACGAGGACGCCGTGGAGCACCAGCGAGCCGGCCACCACGACGGGCGCGAACCAGTCGCGGCGCGGCGGCCGCTGCGGCGCGGCGGGACGCTCGATCATCGCTGCGCCACCGCGTAGGAGAAATTCGCGGAGAACGTATGCTCGGCGCCGGCCGGCGGCTTGGGGAAGGGTGCGGCGCGGCGCACGATGGCGAGCGATTCCGTGTCGAGATCGGCGACGCCGCTCGACACGGCCACGGCGACGTCGACGAGGGCGCCCGCGTCGTCCACGCTGAAGCGCACGCCGACGGTGCCCGGCTTCGCCGTCTCGCGCGCGCCGTCCTTGGCCTTGGTGAGCTGGCTGAACACGAGGGACTGGTAGCCGACCACCTCTCCGTCGCCGCCTTCCGAGGGCAGGGCGGCCGCTCGGATCGAATCGCGCAGCGGCCCGGGATCCGCGGTCTGGCTCTCGAGGGCCTGCTGCTCGGCCTTGAGCTCGTCGAGTTGGCGCTCGAGTTCGGCCCGCTGCGTCTCAGCGGCGGAAGGTTGCGGCGCAGGCGGGGGAGGGCGCTTGGCGGCGACGGGCTCGGGCGGTTTCGCGGTCTCCGCGGCCGTCACGGGCTTTGGCGGCTCGGGCGGCGGCGGCACGTCCTGCACCACCTCGACCGGGATCTCCTGCGAGGGAGCGGCCTCGGCCGGCCCGCCGAACAGCGAGATCGTCAGCAGCGCGGCGTGCAGCACGAGCGAGGTCGCGACCACCGCGACCGCGACGCCCGACAGCCGCCGCGCGCCGAGGCTCTCGCGCCAGCGCTCGTCCGCCCGTGCGGGCGCGACGCACGGGATCGCGCGCGCGGCCGACATGATCGCCCTAGGTCCGGCGATCGCCGAGGTGTTTGCTGTTGGCACGCTCCAAGACTAGGGCGGCGCGGACCCCGACGCTGTGACCTAAATGCCGCGCATGCCGTCGCCACAAGCGTGGCGGCAGGCTTGACCGTCATCCCCGTTTCCGCGACGAGGGCGCGTGCCGCGTCCGTCTCCTCGGACAAGCGGCGGCGACGGAGGCAGGGTGCACGTCGGCACGTGGATCATGGGCCTTGCAGCAGCCTGGTGGATCGCCGGCGTCGCCGTCTTCGCCACGTCGCTTTTCGGCGCCCTGTTGCAGCCGCGCCACCAGCGCTGTCGCGCCCTATCGGACACCGTGCCGCCGGTCTCGCTGATCTGCCCGGTCAAGATCGTCAATCCCGGCTTCGACCGGGCCCAGGCCTCGGCCTTCGCACAGGACCTGCCGGCCTACGAGGTGCTGGTCGGCACCGCCGAGGAGCGCTCGCCGGCGCTCGAGCGGATGGCGGATCTGGTCGCGTCGAGCCCGGTGCCGGCGCGCATCCTGCGCTCGCCCGGCTTCGGCGCGATGAGCCCCAAGCTCGACACCTTGAGCGCGCCGCTCGAGGCCGCCGCCAACGACGTGGTCGCCACCAAGGACAGCAACATCTCGCTCTCGCCCGACGGCGTGCGGGTCATGCTGCGCAGCCTGGTCCCGGGTGTCGGCCTGGTCTGCGCCGTGCCCGTGGCGATCCGCGCGGAAAGCCTCGGCGGCCGCATCGAGGCGGTCCTCATCAATCGCGACGCCCGCATGCTGCTCACCGCCTCGGCCTTCGGCAAGGGCTACGGCGTCGGCAAGGTGATGCTGTTCCGGCGCTCCGACCTCGCCCGCGCCGGCGGTGTCCCGGCCCTGGGCTACACGATCGCCGAGGACACCGCGCTGTCACGGGCTCTCGCCGGCCTGGGGCTAAAGACGGTGTTTTCCGAGAACACGGTGGACCAAGAGATCGGGGCACGGTCGCTCGGCGAGGTCTACGCCCGCCAAGCCCGCTGGGCGGTGATCCGGCGCAACGAGGAGCCGGTGACCTTCGCGCTGGAGCCTCTGGCCTGCCCGCTGCCGGCGGCCGTCGCCGGGGCGCTGGCCGCGCCGCTGCCGGGCCTCGGCCCCGTGACGGGCTTCGTGGCGACGCTGCTCGGCTGGTATGCGATCGAAATCGCCGTCAATGCCGTGAAGCGCTGGGAGCTGAGCCCGTGGACGCCGACGGCCTTCCTCGGCCGCGACGGCGTGCTGCTGACGGCCTGGGTTCGCGCCTGGTTCACCCGAAGCGTCGTATGGCAAGGCGAGCGACAGGACGTGCGTGCCTTGGTGAAGGCACCCCGCGTTCCGGCGACGCGGTGACCATGTCGGCGAACGGCCCCGCCGTTTCGGGCCTTGTCGCGGTACGCGGCGGTGGCAGGGTTTTTTGTCAGGGTACCGCGACATCGGCCCCTGTTTTTGTCGCGGTACCCTGACATTGGCAGGGCCGAATGTCAGGTCTCGCGGCTTGGCCGATCCGGATGCCGACGCCGGCGTTCGAGGTTGACTGAGCTATAGAGGATCGCGTCCTCGATCAAGACGGCGGGTGTTGAAATCGCAGGTGCCGCAAGCGATATCAGCCGCGCTTTGACCCATCTGATCTGGAGCCCGCAATGACGACCGGCGAAGGCGACACCGCCAACGTGCCCACCGGCGACACGCCCGTGGAGACGATCACCATGGCCGCCACGCCGGAAGGCACGCAGCACGCTTTCCAGGCCGACGTCGCCCGCCTGCTGCACCTCATGGTGCATTCGGTCTATTCCGAGCGCGACATCTTCCTGCGCGAGCTGATCTCCAACGCCGCCGACGCTTGCGAGAAGCTGCGCTACGAGGCGATCGCCGAGCCGAGCCTGGTGCAGGACGGCCAGCCCTTCGGCATCACCATCGCCATCGACAAGGACGCCAAGACGCTCAGCGTGTCGGACAACGGCGTCGGCATGAGCGAGGAGGACCTGATCGGCGCG
>CAZZWW010000366.1:0-2925 GCA_964657815.1 Vulcanimicrobiota bacterium
GAAAGCCCGTCCTGTCGGAGTCTTGATTGAGCGAGCCGATGAACGCCCAGACGCCACCTTTCAGCCCAAGCTGGTCGCCGACGACGCCCAGCACCTCGACGACGCCGCCCACAAGCGCGACGAGGATCGAAACCAAGGTGATCATCAGGTTGTTATACAGCTTGCGGATTGGCTTGACGAAGGCCTACAGTAGGCGCCCAGCATCAGCCCGCTATCGGTGGTGTCGATCAAGGTCATGCCCGCCGTGAACAACGCGGGGAAGATCATGAAGCCGTGGCGCACCTGACCTCGTCGCATTCGCTACCGTCACCCTTCTGCCGATCGCTCAGAACAGCCGCAGCGATCGGTTCCGGCCGTCAAGCCATCGAAACACGTCGTCGCGCGTCCTCGAGCACTGCCGAGAGGGTCGCGTCGAGCGGGATCGTGGGCACCCAGTCCGTCTCAATGCGCAGGCGATCCGGGCATCCAGCGGCGAACGGGATGTCGGACGGCCGGAGCCGTGCTGGATCGACCTCCACACTGAACGGCACCAGGGCAAGCCGGCGCAGCGTCTCGAGCATCTCGTGCAGCGGGCGCGCCGAGCCGGTGGCGATATTGCAGGTGAAGCGTGCCGGCAGCCGCAACGACGACGCGAGCAAGGCGACATAGGCGGCGGCAACGTCGCGGACGTCGAGGAAATCGCGTCGCGCATCGAGATTGCCGACGTGCAGGATGGGAGGCTGCAGGCCGGCCTCGATGCGGGCGATCTGCCCGGCGAAGGACGGCATCACGAAATCCTCCCTTTGTCCGGGACCGGTGTGATTGAAAGGGCGCGCCACAACGAGGCGAGCCGCCGCAGGAAGCACCTGCGCCAGGACCTGCTCCGCCATGAGCTTGGAACGCGCATAGGCGTTGGCCGGCTCGGGTGTCGCGTTCTCGTCGATGGGGGTTGGGCCGAAGCTCCGCCCGTAGACCTCCGAGGACGAGGCGAATAGCACGACCGCCTCGGGGACGTGGCGGGCGACGGCCAGCGCGAGGTTGAGGGTGCCCCCCAGGTTGACCGCCCAGGTCTGCGCCACGGCCTCCGCCTGCGCCGCGCCGACGGAGGCCTGGGCGGCGAGGTGAACGATGGCGTCCGGCCGCTCGCGCGCCACGAACGCGTCGACAGCGGCGGCATCGGTGAGATCGAACCCGGAATACGGCGTGTCGCCCGGAAGGCCGGCGCCCACGACCGTCGGTGCAGGGTCGCAAACGGCGAGCGCCGCACGCAGGTAGCCACCGACGAAGCCGCCGGCGCCCGTGATCAAGATGCGGGCGGGAAGGGGACGAGCCGGGTTCAGGACGCTTCGCGTCCGCGAGGAGCGCGCAGCCGTTCGAGATCGGCCTCGACCATCTCCACGATCATCGTCTTTAGATCGATCGCCGGCTCCCAGCCGAGCTTGGCCTTGGCTTTCGCCGGATTGCCGAGCAGCACCTCGACCTCGGCTGGACGGTACAACGCCGGATCGATGATGACGTGGGCGTTCATATCGAGGCCGACATGGCCGAAGGCGATCTCACACATTTCGCGCACGCTGGTGGTAACGCCGGTCGCCACGACGTAGTCGTCGGATACGTCCTGCTGCAGCATCATCCACATGGCGTTGACGTAATCGGCGGCATGGCCCCAGTCGCGCTTGGCGTCGATGTTCCCAAGCCGCAGCTCGCGCGCTTGGTTCAGCTTGATGCGGGCGACGCCGTCGGTGACCTTGCGGGTCACGAACTCGAGGCCGCGGAGCGGGCTCTCGTGGTTGAAGAGAATACCCGAGGAGGCGTGCAGGCCGAAGCTTTCGCGGTAGTTTACCGTGATCCAATGCCCGTAGAGCTTGGCGACCGCATAGGGCGAGCGGGGATAGAACGGTGTCGTCTCGGACTGCATGGGCTCCTGGATCAGCCCGTACATCTCCGACGACGAGGCCTGGTAGAAGCGCGCCTTAGGGCAGTTCAGGCGCAACGCCTCGAGCACGTTGGTGACACCCGTCGCGGTGACGTGGGCGGTGAGGATGGGCTGCTGCCACGATGTTGTGACGAAAGACTGCGCCGCGAGATTGTAGACCTCGTCTGGCTGCACCTCGAGCACGACCCGCAGGATCGAGGACAGATCGAGCAGATCGCCATCGACGAGCTTGACCTGGTCCAGCACACCGAGCCAGCGTAGCCGATGTTCGGCGACGCCGGAATGCGACGACCGTCTCACGATGCCGGTGACCTCGTAGCCTTTGCCGAGGAGGAGCTTGGCGAGATAGGCGCCGTCCTGTCCAGAAATGCCGGTGATGAGCGCTCGCTTGGTCATGGGTCCTCTGGTCTCCCCTTATGGGCTTGGGCTACCAGCAAGGGGATGCGCCCTCAAGCACCCTGGCGGACAAACGACTTCACCCCGAACGATCCTCGCGGCGGAAAGCCAATACGCGGGACACATCTGCAACCTCGCCTTAGCTCCGAATCGCGAAAGCCGTCGCCCGATCTCGACTTGAAGAGGGCCCTATGGCATTGGGCGATGCCATCGAGGAGCGGCGATGAAGATCCTACCGGTGATCATGTGCGGCGGATCGGGCACGAGGGTTTGGCCCGAGTCGCGCGAGAGCCTGCCCAAGCAGTTCATCCCGCTTGTGGGCGAGCAATCGACGTTCCAGATGGCGATGGACGTGCTGGCGGACGAAGCGTTCGACACGCCGGTCGTGATCTCCAACCACGCATACCGCTTCCTGGTCGGCGAGCAACTGCTCAAGATGAAGCGGCTCGCTCGCATCGTATTGGAACCAGAGAGCCGTGACAGCGGCCCGGCGGTGGCGGTGGCGGCCGAGATCGCCGCGCGGATGGCGCCGGAGACGGTGGTGGCGGTGCTCGCCGCCGACCACGTCGTGAGAGACAAGGCAGGTTTTGTCGCGCTCTGCAAGAAGGCCGCTG
>CAZZWW010000367.1:0-2899 GCA_964657815.1 Vulcanimicrobiota bacterium
GCTGGCGTAGGACCTCGCGGTCGCTGCATGGCGCGGATCGTTTGGGAGAAGCCCGGCCGATATTCCGTCCGGTGCGACCGGGAGACGCTGAACATGGCCAAGCACATCTGGCACGGGGTCGGGATGATCTCGTCGGGCGGGGTTCACGTCTACATGCTCGACGGTGGTGCCGACGGGTTGGTGCTGATCGATGCCGGGTTCCCCGACAAACAGAACGCGATCTACGACGGCATTCGCAACCTCGGTCGACAGGTCGACGACGTGAAGCACATCGTGCTGACCCATGCCCATCCGGACCATATCGGCGGCCTCGCCGCCCTGGTGAAAGCGACGGGCGCCCAGACCTGGATGCACGAGATCGACGCGTCGATCGCCGAGAAGGGCGCGGGTTTTCGCTACCTGAAGCGAGCGCCGGAGCTGGTGCCGGGCTTGCTCTATCGTGCCGTCTACAAGCCGGGCGGCACGGTGCAGGCAGCGAAGATCGACCACAAGGTCAAGGACGGCGACGTGCTGCCCATCGCCGGCGGCCTGCGCGCGATCCACGCACCGGGCCATTGCGCCGGGCAGATCGCGCTGCTGTGGGAGACGCGGCGCGCGCTCTTCGCCGCCGACGTCTGCACCAACATCCTCGGGCTGAACTCGCCCATCGGCTACGAGGACGAGGCTGTCGGCCGGCGCAGCCAGAAGATGCTCTGCGACCGCGATTACGATCTCGCCTGCTTCGGCCACGGCGCCCCGCTGGTCGGCGACGCCGCCAACAAGATGAGGCGGCATTGGCTGAAGGAAGCGCCGAGCGAGGCGAGCGCGGGCCACGGCGCCGCCCATTGACCTTCAGTCGGCGATGAGCCCTTCGAGGTCCCGCGTCCGTGCCGCCGCCAGCTCTTCCGCCACCGGCGCGGTCGGCAGTTCCAGCGCGGTCGCGAGCGCGACGAAGGCGTCGCGGTAGGTGAGCCAGGCGCGCTGGGTTTCGCGCACGCCGGCGCGCGTAACCGCGCCGTAGGCGATCGGTTCGGCCATTACCAGCCGGTAGGTCTGGTTCAGCGTTGCCTCGGCCTCGCGCGGCGACGTGTCGACGGCGATGGAGCGGCCGGTCTCGCCGCCGGTGTTTCTCAGCAGGCCGAGGAAGGCCTCGTCCTGGGCTTCGGCGGCGGCCTCGGCCTGGTCTTCGCCATCGGTGCCGCGCCGGTCGACTTCGTTGTGGGCGATGGCGGCGGCATAGCCGTGCTCGGCGCGGCGCAGGGCGGCGAGAGCCTGGAGCGTCCCAGCGTTCCAACCGGCCGAAAGACGCGCGATCTCGGTCTCGCGTCGGACGTAGGCGGCCAGCGCTGCCTGCGCCCCGCAGCGTGCGTCGGCGAGGGTGTCACCGCAGGGACGGCCCTGCTGGGCCGGTAGCGTGCCGAGTACGGCGCCCCCGGTCGGGCTCCGAGGCACGGTCTCCGCAAGGCGGCGCAGGCCGGGATCGACGTGGGCGCCGGCGGCGGTTGTCGTCAGCGCGAGGGCGAAAGCGGTGGCGAGGAGGCGCATGGGGAAGCTCCGGTGTGAGACCGAGGCGCTGGCCGCGGTGCCACCGGAAGCTGCCGGAGCGCGGCCGAGACGGCCATGGGAACGATCGCCCATGTTCGGCCACGCCGCGGACGCGACCTCACCGCCGATACGGAGCGTGGCGGTTCAGCCCGGGCAGGGAAAGAAGGTGCCGAAACCGTCGTCGTCGACGCGGCGCAGGTACGAGTGGAACAGCTCGTAGGCGTCCCTCTGCGAGGGCGACACGCGGCCGTACGGCGGCGTCCCGCCCAGGCGCGCCTGCGGCACCAGCGCGATCGGGCAGGACGAAGGAGTGAGCTGGCCGCCGCGCCCGACGTTGAGGGTCGTCAGCAAGCCGAACATCTCGCCGCGGATCGTCGGCCGCCCGAGCATCGCGAGCCGGTACTGCCCCAGGACGTCGGTGACGAGATAGACCGTGCCGGACTGCGGCGGCACGGAGACGAAGCCGGTCTGGGCGAAGGGTGCATCGAGCCGCTCGGCCTCGCGGAAGACCAGGCGCTTCTCCGCGACCTCCCAGGCGATCTCGATGGAATAGGCGTAGATCGAATCCGGCGCGCCGAACGAAGGGCGCAATGTCAGATAGCGACCCTCGAGCCACGCCACGCCCTCGCGCGAATAGGCGCCGGCAGGACCGGTCTTAGCCTGTGGCGTGTGCGGGCCGGCGACCCGCAGGCTTACCCCCAGCGCTTCTTCCAGTCGCACCGTGGTCGCGAGCGTGAACGGTCTCCGCCCCGCCAGCGCCTTCTCCAGGGTCGAGATCGAGATGCGCGCGGTGTCGGCCAGCGCCTGGCGCGACTGCCGCCGGCGGGCGAGCGCCTCGCGCACCGCTTGGGCGATGGCGCGGCTCTGGTCGTCGGGCAAATCGGCGTCGGCGGTCATCGCTATTGTCCGTGGGGCGTCCCGCTACTCACGCACAAACCCGCACAAAATGGCAAGCGCCGACGCGGTGGCCCGCGCCGGCGCTTGGTCGAGCGTTCGCCGGTGTCAGCGTCGGACGAAGTTCATGACCAGCGAGACGAGGAGCAGGATGATCGCCACGTAGAAGATGATCGTGCCGATCTGCGACGCGGCGCCGGACGCTCCGCCAAAGCCGAGGAACCCGGCGACGATGGCGATGACCAGGAAGATCAAAGCCCAATAGAGAAGATTGCCGACGCCCATGGCGCGTGCCTCCAGGTTTGTACCTGGACGCAACCGCCACGTTTCCGCCAAGTTCCCGCTAGGCCTTGATTTTCAAAGGGCTTTCTAGTCGTACGCCCCAGCGCTCAGCGTACCGGCGGCACATCGACGTCGCCGTCGCGGCAGCCGTCGCGTACGACCTCGGGACAGGCCTGGAAGGTCTTGAGGTCCTTGGTGA
>CAZZWW010000368.1:0-2896 GCA_964657815.1 Vulcanimicrobiota bacterium
CTTCGAAGAGAAGCGCGACTGCTCCCACGTGCCCGCCGGCCAGGGCGTCGTCATCGACCGGCGCGGCAGCAAGGCCGGCCACGTCTACGAACTGCTCGGGGCGCTGCTCGGCGGCGACGTCGTCGTCGAGCCCTACCTGATCACGCTCAGGAGCGAGGCCGAGCCCTACACCGGGTTCCGCCACGCCGGCACCGAGTTCATCTACATGCTGAGCGGCGAGGTCGTGTACCACCACGCAGGTGCCCGCTTCACGCTGAAGCCCGGCGATTCCATGCTGTTCGATTCCGGCGCGCCGCACGGCCCGGAGACGCTGGTGACCATCCCGATGACCTATCTCTCGATCATCATCTACGCCCGCCCGCCGCGGTAGCGGCGATGTGGACAAACCTCGTCATTCCGAACATTCAGCTTTCCTGAAAGGAAACAAAGTTATCTCCAGATTGACGAGGAGATCGCGGCCGCCTACACCATCCGCTTCATCCGGAGCGCGCCGATGTGCGGCATCGTGGGGCTGTTTCTCAAGACCGATCGGCTGCGGGACCGGCTCGGCGCGCTGACCGCGGGCATGCTGGAATCCATGACCGGACGCGGCCCCGACAGCGCCGGCTTCGCGATCTACGGCGGCGACGGGGATGGTGACATCAAGCTCACCCTGCGTGCCCGCGACGACTCCACGCTGAAGACCATCGTCTCGCGTCTCGAATGCCTCGAGGGCATGGGCTTCGAGGCGACATACCGCGACACCCACGCGATCCTGCTCGTGCCTCCTGGATACGAAGCTTCGATCCGAACCTGGCTCGCGACGAACGCCCCCGAGGTCGACCTTGTCGGCGCCGGACGTCGCATGGAGATCTACAAGGAGGCCGGCCTCCCGGCCGACGTCGTCGCGCGATTCGACCTTGCCGCCATGGGCGGCACCCACGCGATCGGCCATACCCGAATGGCGACGGAGAGCGCGGTGACGACGTCGGGCGCGCATCCCTTCTCCACCGGCGTCGACCAATGCCTCGTCCACAACGGTTCGCTCTCGAACCACAGCCAGCTGCGCCGCAGGTTGGAGCGCGAGGGTCTGCGATTCGCCACGGAGAACGATTCCGAGGTCGCCGCCGCATATCTCAGCTGGCGCCTACGGGAGGGCGCCTCGCTCGCCGAGGCGCTCGAGGCGGCGCTTTCCGATCTCGACGGGTTCTTCACCTTCGTCGTCGGCACGCGCACCGGCTTCGCCGTGCTGCGCGACCCGATCGCCTGCAAGCCCGCCGTCATGGCGGAGACCGAGGACTACGTCGCGTTCGGCTCGGAATATCGCGCGCTGGTCGGCCTTCCCGGCATCGAGCACGCCCGCGTGTTCGAGCCGGAGCCGGCCACCGTCTACGTCTGGGACCGCGCCGCCTGATGCCGAGCGTCGACCTCCGCAAGACCAGCCGCCGCGAGCTGAACCAGGTCCTGCATGCGCTGCGCCCCGACACCAACGAGACGCACTGGCTCGTCACCAACCCCGACGGGCAGCATGCCATCGCCTGCGGCCTCGACGCGCCCGTCGGCGTCGAGATCCAGGGCCACGTCGGCTCCTATTGCGCCGGCATGAACCAGAGGGCGAGCATCACGGTCCACGGCAACGCCGGGGTCGGCGTCGCCGAGAACATGATGTCGGGCCTCGTCCGCGTGAAGGGCGACGCCAGCCAGGCGGCCGGCGCCACCGCGCATGGCGGCCTGCTCGTCATCGACGGCAATGCGGGAGCGCGCTGCGGCATCTCGATGAAGGGCGTCGACATCGTGGTGAAGGGCTCGATCGGCCACATGTCCGCCTTCATGGCGCAGGCCGGCACGATGGTGGTGCTGGGAGACGCCGGCGAGTCGCTCGGCGATTCGCTCTACGAGGCCCGGATTTTCGTGCGCGGCGCGGTGAAGAGCTTGGGGGCCGACTGTATCGAGAAGCCGATGCGCGACGAGCATCGCACCATGTTGCGCGAAACGCTCGATGCCGCCGGCCTGAACGGTGAGATCGACGTCGGCGCCTTCCGCCGCTACGGCTCGGCGCGCAAGCTCTACCATTTTCATGTCGATAACGCGGGGAACTATTGAAATGCTCTCCGTCATTGCGAGCCGCAGGCGAAGCAACCCAGGGGCCGGCGAGCGGTGCGCTTCGCGGCCCCTGGGTTGCGTCGCTGCGCCCGCAATGACGGCTTCGGCGGGAAGATCCTGATGGACGCGAAGGCCCCCAAGCCCCGCACCCAGCCGCGCTATTCCGCGACCTTCGATCCCGGCACGATGTCCGAGATCCGGCGCGCGGCGGCGACGGGCATCTACGACATCCGCGGCGCGGGCGCGAAGCGGAAGCTGCCGCATTTCGACGACCTGCTGTTTCTCGGAGCCTCGATCTCCCGCTACCCGCTGGAGGGCTATCGCGAGCGTTGCGGCACCGACGTGCTGCTCGGCACCCGCTTCGCCAGGACGCCGATCGCGCTGAAGACGCCGATCACGATCGCGGGCATGAGCTTCGGCTCGCTCTCGGCACAGGCCAAGGAGGCGCTGGGCCGCGGCGCCACGCTCGCCGGTACCTCGACCACGACGGGCGACGGCGGCATGACACCCGAGGAGCGCGGACATTCCAAGACGCTGGTCTATCAGTACCTGCCGTCGCGCTACGGCATGAACCCCGACGACCTGCGAAAGGCGGATGCCATCGAGATCGTCGTCGGGCAGGGCGCCAAGCCGGGCGGCGGCGGCATGCTGCTGGGGCAGAAGGTGTCGGAGCGCGTGGCCGGCATGCGCTCGCTGCCGCCCGGCATCGACCAGCGCTCCGCCTGCCGCCACCCCGATTGGACCGGACCCGACGACCTCGCGATCAAGATGGAGGAGCTGCGCGAGATCACCGACTGGGAGAAGCCGATCTACG
>CAZZWW010000369.1:0-2890 GCA_964657815.1 Vulcanimicrobiota bacterium
CGCCTCACTCCACAGACTGCTCGAGGACGCGAACAAGAGCTTCCCCGCGGCCGGCTGGGAGGCGCGCACGCGCGAAAACGTCTCGCCGCAGTTCTCGCGCGACATCGAGCGCTTCACGCAGTTTCTCACCCTGGTCGGCCTGACCGCGCTCATCATCGGGGGCGCCGGCGTCGCCAACGCCATCCGTGGCTTCGTCGAGCGCCGGAGGCCCTCGATCGCGACGATGAAATCGTTAGGTGCCACGGGCAGCTACGTCTTCGGCCTCATGCTGATCGAGGTCATGGCGATCGCCGCGCTCGGGATCGGGATCGGACTGGCGGTCGGCATCGCCATGCCCTTCGCCGTGGCCTGGGCTTTCGACGCCGTCCTCCCTTTCCCGCTCGTGCCGTCGGTCTATCCCGCTCAGGTCGCAGCCGGCTTCCTCTACGGCGCATGGACCGCGCTGGCCTTCTCGATGACGCCGCTCGGCCGCGCTCACGACATCCCCGTCTCGGCCCTGTTCCGCGACCAGGTCGAGCCCGACGCCCGGCGGTTGCGCCCGCGCTACCTTGTCCTGGTGACGCTCGCCGGCACCGGCCTCGTCGCCACGATCCTGTTGCTCTCCCAGCAGCGGACCCTGGCGGTCTACTACATGGTGGCGACCGCCGGCGGCTTCGTCGTGCTGCGGCTCGTCGCGGCGCTACTGATGGTTCTCGCCCGACGTCTGCCGCACTCGCGCTTCGTCGCGCTGCGGTTGGCGATCGCCAACATCCACCGCCCCGGCGCCCTCACGCCGACGGTCGTGCTCTCGCTCGGGCTTGGACTGGCGCTTCTCGTCGCATTGACCCTGATCGACGGCAACATCCGCAACCAGCTGCACCGGACTGCCGCGGGCGAAACGCCGTCGTTCTTCTTCCTCGACGTGCAGAACGCTCAGGTGCCCGCGTTTCGCTCTTTCCTCGAAACGCATGCCGGCGATGGCAAGCTCGAGTTCGTGCCGATGATGCGAGGCCGCATCACGCAGGTCGGCGGCGTGGCGGCCGAGACGATCAAGCCGACCGAAAAAGCCTCCTGGGTGCTGCAGGGCGATCGCGGCATCACCTTTGCGCAGAGCGTTCCCACCGGGTCGACGCTCACGCGCGGCCAGTGGTGGCCGGCCGACTATGCCGGCAAGCCGCTGGTCTCGCTCGAGACGGAGATCGCCGACGGACTTGGGCTGAAGCTCGGCGACACGATCGGCGTCAACGTCTTCGGGCGCACGATCACGGCGACCGTGGCAAGCACCCGAAAGGTCGATTGGCGCAAGTTCGGCATCAATTTCGTGCTCGTCTTCTCCCCCAACACCTTCGCCGGCGCGCCCTACAGCGACCTCGCTACGGTGACCTTCGCCAAGGCTGGCGCACCGCGCGAGCTGAAGCTCCTCCGCGAGGTGGCGGAGGCCTACCCGAGCGTCACCTCGATCCGTGTCAAGGACGCGCTCGACGCCGTCTCGGGCGTCGTGGCCCAGCTCGCCACCGCGATCCGCGGCGCCGCCAGCGTGGCGCTGGTCGCCTCGGTGCTGGTGCTCGCCGGCGCGCTGGCCGCCGGCCAGGAAGCCCGGCTCTACGACGCCGTGGTGCTGAAGACCCTCGGCGCCACGCGCGCGCGTCTCCTCGCCGCCTTCGTGCTCGAATACGGAATCCTCGGCCTGGCCACGGCCGTCTTCGGCGTCCTTGCCGGGACGGCGGCGGCCTGGGGCATCGTCGCCAAGGTGATGAGCCTCGACTTCACCTTCTTCTGGCCCCAGGCGCTGCTCGCCGCTTTCGGTGCGCTCGCCGTCACGGTGTTGCTGGGGCTCGTCGGCACTTGGCGCATCCTCGGGCGCAAGCCCGCGCCTTACCTGCGCACCCTTTGAGGCGGCCAAAAGCGTTTTGTGACAATACGTTGCGGACGGTAAGCATTACCGGAGTTTAACCTCGCCGACGTCGCCACAGGCTTGTGCGGGTTTTCGCTTCCATCCATATTGTCGTCGTCGCCACGCAAACTCCGCGTGGCGCCCGGAGGCGGTCCAGCCTCCACATCCATCGAGGGTTTCATGTCCGACTGGGATCGCAACGCTGCACGCTGGGGCCAGAACCCCTCCGTCGCGCGCGGCGCCGCCATCGATCAGGGCCTGCGGGCCTTCATGCTCGGCGTCTACAACAACATGGCCATCGGCCTCGTCGTGACGGGGATCGTGGCCTTCGCGATCAGCCAGCTTGCCGTGACAAGCGACGCCTCGCTCGCGGTCGAGCCTTCGATCCGCGGGCTCATGCTCACGCCATTCGGCCATGCGATCTATTTCAGCCCGATCCGATGGGTGGTGATGTTCGCCCCGTTGGCGTTCGTGCTGTTTTTCTCTTTCAAGGTGCAGAGCTTGGCGCCTTCCACGGCGCGTATCCTCTTCTTCGCCTTCGCCGCGTTGATGGGGCTCTCGATCTCCAGCATCCTGCTGATCTACACGCAGACCTCGGTCGCCAACGCCTTCTTCATCACCGCCGCGACGTTCGGCTCGCTCAGCCTTTACGGATACGTCACCAAGCGTAACCTCGGTCCGATGGGCGCCTTCCTGTTCATGGGCGTGATCGGCATCATCCTGGTCAGCCTGGTGAACGGCTTCTTCGTTCACAGCGCCGGCTTGAGCTTCGGTCTGAACATCATGGTCGTTCTCGTGTTCGCCGGCCTCACCGCCTACGACACGCAGAAAATCCGCGAGACCTACTACCAGGTCGCCGGCAACGGCGAGATGGCCGCCCGCATGTCGGTGATCGGGGCGCTCGAACTCTACCTCGATTTCATCAATATCTTCATGGCGATCCTCCGCCTCACCGGCTCGCAGCGCAACTAGGGCGAGCGCGAGCTGCCTCAGAAGAGCCCCGGCACGAGCCGGGGC
>CAZZWW010000370.1:0-2876 GCA_964657815.1 Vulcanimicrobiota bacterium
TCAATCGTCGAACCGACTTAGGTCGGCTGTGACCGGAGCCTCGGCTGCGGAGAATGGCGTCCCGGAAGGGATTCGAACCCCTGACCTACGGTTTAGGAAACCGTTGCTCTATCCTGCTGAGCTACCGGGACGGCTGCGTCGTCGATACCACGGGCGACAGGAGGCGGCCAGCCATCCTGCCTACTCTGCCGCTTGGGCCTGAGGCCGCTGAGAGAGCGGATCGTAGTTGAGCATCGGCGCAAGCCAGCGCTCGACCGTCTCGACGTCCATGCTCTTGCGGGCGGCATAATCCTCGACCTGGTCGCGCTCGACTTTGGCGACGCCGAAATAGGCCGCGTCCGGGTGCGACAGGTAGAGGCCGGAGACGGACGAGCCGGGCCACATGGCGTGGCTCTCGGTGAGCCTGACCCCGACGCGCTTCTCGGCCTCGAGCAGCTTGAACAGTGTGACCTTCTCGGTGTGGTCGGGCTGCGAAGGATAGCCCGGCGCCGGCCGGATGCCGCGGTAGGTTTCTTCGAGCAGCTGTTCGGGCGTCGCCACCGGCCCCGTCTCGTAGGCCCAGAACTCGCGCCGCACGCGCTCGTGCATCTTCTCGGCAAAGGCCTCGGCGACCCGGTCGGCCAGCGCCTTGACCATGATCGAGGAATAATCGTCGTTGGCGCGGGCGAAGCGCTCGGCGATCTTCTCCTCGTTGGCTCCGGCGGTGACGACGAAGGCCCCGATATAGTCGGGCTTCGAGCTGTCGACCGGCGCGACGTAGTCCGACAACGCCACGTTGGGTCGGCCGTCGCGCTTCGAGAGCTGCTGGCGCAAGGTGAAGAACGTCGCCAGCTCCTGGCTGCGCGACTCGCCCTTGTAGAGGCGAATGTCGTCTCCCACCGCGTTGGCCGGCCAGAAGCCGATCACCGCCTTGGGGTCGAACCAGCGCTCCTCGACGACCTTCGTCAGCATCTCCTGCGCGTCGTCGAAGAGAGCGCGCGCGGCCTCGCCCCTCTCGGGATCGTCGAGCAGGGCGGGATAGCGCCCCTTCATCTCCCAGGTATGAAAGAACGGCGTCCAGTCGATGTAGGGCACCAGCTCGGAAATGTCCGCATTGGTGTAGACCCGCGTGCCGGTGAACAGCGGCTTCGGCGGATCGTAGGAGGTCCAATCGATCTTCGGCGCGTTGGCCCGCGCCTTGGCCAGTGGAAGGCGCTGCTTGTCGCGCTCGCCGCGGGCGTGGCCGTCGGCGACCTTCTGGTACTCGGCGCGGATGTCGGCGACATACTTGTCGCGCATGCTCTCGGTCAGCAGGTTCTGCACCACGCCCACCGCGCGCGACGCGTCGGTGACGTAGACCGTCTGCCCCTTGTGGTAATTCGGGTGGATTTTCACCGCCGTGTGCACGCGGCTCGTCGTGGCGCCCCCGATGAGCAGCGGAATGTCGAAGCCCTCTCGCTCCATCTCGGCGGCGACGAAGCTCATCTCCTCGAGCGAGGGAGTGATCAGCCCCGAGAGCCCGATGGCATCGACGTTCTCCGCGCGCGCCGTGTCGAGGATCTTCTTCGCCGGCACCATGACCCCGAGATCGATGACCTCGTAGTTGTTGCAGGCCAGCACGACGCCGACGATGTTCTTGCCGATGTCGTGGACG
Organism: Vulcanimicrobiota bacterium; assembly: GCA_964657815.1. Taxonomy (GTDB): domain Bacteria; phylum Pseudomonadota; class Alphaproteobacteria; order Rhizobiales; family Beijerinckiaceae; genus RH-AL1. The sequence goes on from CAZZWW010000370.1 coordinate 1,634, forward strand.
TCGCCCTTCACCGTCGCCATCAGGATCTTGCCGGCGCCCTTGCGCGTACCCGCCACGCCGCCGGCCTCGATGGCCCGCTTCTTCTCCTCCTCCATGAACGGCAGCAGGTAGGCCACCGCCTTCTTCATCACGCGCGCAGACTTCACGACCTGAGGCAGGAACATCTTGCCGCTGCCGAAGAGGTCGCCGACGACGTTCATGCCGTCCATCAGCGGGCCCTCGATCACGTCGAGCGTGCGGCTGGACTGCGCCCGGGCTTCCTCGGTATCCTCGTCGACGAACTCGGTGATGCCGTTGACCAGCGCATGCTGCAGCCGCTTGGCCACCGGGCCCTCGCGCCAGGCGAGATCCTTGCCGATCTTCTCGGCGCCCTTGCCCTTGAAGCTCTCGGCGAGCTCAAGCAGGCGCTCGGTCGAGTCCTCGCGGCGGTTGAGCACCACGTCCTCGCAGGCCTCGCGCAAGGCGGGGTCGATGTCCTCGTAGGTGCCGAGTTGGCCGGCGTTGACGATTCCCATGTCCATGCCGGCGGAGATGGCGTGGTAGAGGAACACCGAGTGCATGGCCTCGCGCACGCGCTCGTTGCCGCGGAACGAGAAGGACAGGTTGGAGACGCCGCCGGAGATGTGGACCAGCGGCATGCGCTTGCGGATCTCGCGCGTCGCCTCGATGAAGTCGACGCCGTAATTGTTGTGCTCCTCGATGCCCGTCGCCACCGCGAAGATGTTGGGATCGAAGATGATGTCCTGCGGAGGGAAGCCGACCTGCTCCGTCAGGATCTCGTAGGCACGCGAACAGATCTCGACCTTGCGCTCCTTGGTGTCGGCCTGACCCTGCTCGTCGAAGGCCATCACGACGACGGCGGCGCCATAGCGGCGCACGGTCTTGGCGTCGGCGATGAACTTTTCCTCGCCCTCCTTCATGGAGATCGAGTTGACGACGGCCTTGCCCTGCACGCACTTCAGGCCGGCCTCGATGATCGCGAATTTGGACGAGTCGATCATCACCGGCACGCGGGCGATGTCGGGCTCGGCGGCGATCAGGTTGAGGTACTCGACCATCGCCTTCTGCGAGTCGAGCAGGCCCTCGTCCATGTTGATGTCGATCACCTGGGCGCCGTTGGCGACCTGGTCGCGGGCGACGTCGAGCGCGGCGGTGAGATCGCCTTCCTTGATCAGCTTGCGGAAGCGGGCCGAGCCGGTGACGTTGGTGCGCTCGCCGACGTTGACGAAGCGGATGTCGGGCG
>CAZZWW010000371.1:0-2876 GCA_964657815.1 Vulcanimicrobiota bacterium
CTTGATCGTCGTCTGGATCACGCGCGCCATCGGACGCGCGCCCATCTGCTCCAGTCGCGCGGTCACGGCATCGATCCGCTCCTGGCCGCCGAGCGCGCGGTGTGCGAGGCCATGATCCTCGGCATGGTCGGCGATCACGCCGTGCAGCCATTCGCCGAGAGACTTGCCCTGGCGGCGGGCCGCCTCGCGCGCATCGAAACCGACGCCGTTGATGTTCCAGGGCTGGGCCTTGTTCATCGACTTCCACCCGCGGGGCTTAACCCCGTTTCGAGTTCGCGGTTGGCGAGCGCTTCACGCGGCGTAAGGTGAGAGCGTGCGTCGATCCGCTTAACGAGCGTCAACCTTTCACGGCTGCGGTAAACAACGCGTTAAATCCTGAATGATTTTGGGACAGCCCGCTCCGGGCGGTTGCGCGAATCGGCGACGCGCTTATAGATTGTTAAATTGATCGAATCTGGCGATGTGCGGAGGCCATGATGAGAAGCGAGATGTTGGCCGAAGTCTTGAACGGAGGGACTTCGTCGAAGCGGGAATTCACGATCAGCGACATGGCGTCGCTCTACGGCGTCAGTCTTCGGACCTTGCGCTTTTACGAGGACAAGGGACTGATCTTCCCTCGTCGCCAAGGGACAGCTCGGTACTATTCTCCGAACGACCGCATCCGGCTCGAGCTTATCTTGAAAGGCAAGCGCCTCGGCTTTTCGCTCTCCGAGATCTACAATCTGATCGCATCGCGCACGACGGCGTCGCGCGAGAGCGAAGCGGCCGATCTCGTCGTCAGCCTCAACAGCGATCAGGTGGCGGCGCAGATCGCGCATCTCGAGCGCCAGCGGGACGACCTGAGCACGGCCATCGCCGAGCTGAGGGACGCCCACCGGCGCATGTGCGAGCCCGTGAGCTGACGTCGCAAGACGTTCGTTAGCGGTTGTCAGCCCGGAGCGCGCTGGCTATAAGCGCGCGTCGCGTCCGACTGGAAGCGACATGTCGGAGTGTAGCGCAGTCTGGTAGCGCACCTCGTTCGGGACGAGGGGGTCGGAGGTTCGAATCCTCTCACTCCGACCAACCAAAGCTCTTCAACGGATTTGACCGGCGAGCGTAGCCGGTGATTTCGCGTCGTCCGCCGAGCGAAGCGAGAGCGTCTGCGTTCGCCTCCAGCGCCCCGGAAGAACGGGCGACACGTCTGCCGTGGATCTTTGTCGCCAGGATGCGCGGTCCTCACCACCCGTCGAAGACGCTGTCCGCCACCGGCGCGCTAGTCGCCTCCATGGTGTCGCTGACGCTTGGGAATGCCTTCGCCGAGACCCTGTTCGCGGCGGTGCGGCCGGAGGGAACGGCGGCGCTCAGGCTCGCCTTCGGCGCGGCGCTCCTGTGCGCGTTGCGACGCCCGTGGCGAGGCCGGCTGTCGCCGGCGCAGCTCGGCGCGGTGGCGCTCTACGGGGCCACGCTGGGCGCGATGAACCTGTGCTTCTATTTGGCCATCGACCGGCTGCCGCTCGGGCTCGCGATCGCGATCGAGTTCCTCGGCCCGCTGACCATCGCCGTCGCGGCGTCGCGGAGAGCGCTCGACCTGTTCTGGATCGGCTTGGCGATGGCCGGGCTGGCGCTTCTTCTGCCGGCGCCCGGCGGCGCGGAGCGTCTCGATCCGGTGGGCATCGGCTTCGCTCTGGCAGCCGCAAACTGCTGGGCGCTCTACATCGTCTTCGGCCAGCGGGCCGGACACGTGCCGGGCTCGCAGGCGGTGCCTCTCGGCTTGGCGGTCGGTGCTCTGGTGGTGCTGCCGTTCGGCATCGCGCGAGCCGGCACGGCACTGCTTCAGCCGGCGATCCTGCTCCCCGCGCTCGCCATCGCCGTCCTGTCGAGCGCCCTACCCTACACGCTCGAGATGGTGGCGCTCCGCGAGTTGCCGCGCCGAACCTTCGGCATCCTGCTCAGTCTCGAGCCGGCGATCGGCGCCCTGATCGCCTTGGCCGTGCTGGGCGAGCGCCTGGCACCCCTCCAGTGGATCGCGGTCGCCAGCATCGTCGCCGCCTCGATCGGCACGGTGGCGACAGCTCGCGGGGGCGCCTCGGGCTGAGGATGCTTTAGAGATAGGCGTCGGGCACCTCGAGCCGCGCCTTCAGCATCTGGGCCGAGCCTTCGGAGACGACGCGGCCGGTCTGCAGGACGTAGCCTCGATCGGAGATGGCGAGCGCCTGCGCGACGTTCTGCTCGACCAGCAGAACGGTGAGGCCTTCGCGCTCGTTCAGGGTGCAGATCGCGTCGAAGATCAGGCGGATCACCAACGGCGCCAGGCCGAGCGAGGGCTCGTCGAGGAGGAGCAGCTTCGGACGCTGCATCATCGCCCGCCCGATGGCGAGCATCTGCTGCTCGCCGCCCGACATCGTGCCGGCGCGCTGCGTCAGGCGCTCGGCGAGGCGCGGGAAGAGGTCGAGCACCTTGCGCAGGTCGGCCTCGAACTCCTCCCCTCCGAGCCGGCTGCCCGTCTTGAGGTTCTCGCGGACCGTCATCTGGGGCATGATGCGGCGCCCTTCCGGGACATGGGCGACGCCGAGCCGGGCCACCTCGTGCGGTCGCAGCTGTCCGATCGGACGGCCGCCGAGCAGGATCTCGCCGCCCGTCGCGCGCGGCGTGCCGAACAGGGTGCGCAGCAGGGTCGACTTGCCGGCGCCGTTCGCACCCAGAAGGGCGACGATCTCGCCCTCGTCGACGTGGATGTCGACGTCGTGCAGCACGGCGACGGCACCGTAGCCCGAGCGCAGCTTGCGGCACTCCAGCATGGGTCCGGCGACGCTCGGACCTGTGTCCGCGGTGGGGGGGTTCGCCCGCGGCGCCGGACCGCGCCGTTCCCGGGGCGCGTCGACCGGCTCGCCGAGGTA
>CAZZWW010000372.1:0-2859 GCA_964657815.1 Vulcanimicrobiota bacterium
CTGAGACGCACGGCCTGCTGATCGGCGAGGCGGCCTCGCCCGATGTACGCCGCGCGATCGAGGAGGCGGTCGAGGCCGAGTCCTCGATTCTGAGCGTCAACGAGATCTTGACCCAGCATCTTGGCCCGTCCGACATCCTCGTGAACCTCAGCCTGGACATCGACGACGTCGCCACTGGCGCTGACGTCGAGGCGCTGGTGTCGCGACTCGATGCGGGGCTGAAGCGGCGCGAGCCGCGCATCCGCAGGGTGTTCGTGGAAATGCAGGCGCGCAGCGGGACGGCGGCCGCTCACCCCTCCTGATCGAGGACGATCCAGGCGGGCGCGTGGTCGCTGGCCTGGGGCTCGCCGCGGACCTTGTGATCGACGCCGGCGTCTCGCAGCCGCGGCGCCAGCGCGGGCGAGAGCAGAAGGTGGTCGAGCCGGAGCCCGGCACCACGGCGCCAGCGATCGCGCTTATAGCTCCAGAACGTGTACGTCGGCGTCTCGGAATGGAACACGCGCAACGCATCGCACCAGCCCGCCTGCGTGAGCCGGCGGAAGGCTGCTCGGCTGTCGGGATGGACCAGCGCGTCCTCCGACCACGATGTGGTGGGATAGATGTCGCGATCGGTTGGAGCGACGTTGAAGTCACCGGCCAGAACGGCCGGCACGCCGGCCTCGTGCAGCGCCGCGGCACGAGCGATCAGGCGCTCGAACCAGGTCAGCTTATAGTCGAATTTCGGCCCCGGACGAGGGTTGCCGTTGGGCAGGTAGATCGAGGCCACGATCACGCCCGCCACAGCCGCCTCGAGATAGCGTGCCTGCGTGTCGGCGGGGTTGCCAGGAAGCTCGGTGGCAGTGACCACCGGGTCGCGGATGCCGCGGGCCAGGATTGCGACGCCGTTCCAGGTGCGCTGGCCCCTCCAGGCCGCGGCGTACCCGGCGCCGCGCAGCGCCTCGGCGGGAAAGGCGCGCTGCTCTGCCTTGAGCTCCTGCAGGCAAACCACGTCGGGCTCGGCCGCGGCGAGCCACGCCAGCAGATTGGGCAGGCGCTTGTTAACGTCGTTGATGTTGAACGTCGCGATCTTCAGCGCGTCACCCGGGCCATCGCGCCTCCAGCTGGTCGGCCAGATCGACAAAATCGCGGGCGTTGACGTCGAAGGCCGGCTCCGGTGCGGTGTCGGGCTTCCCCTCCAGCCCGAACTCCAGCGGTCGGGCCACAAAGGCGGTCATCATGCCGAAGGCCTTGGCGGCATGGAGGTCGTATTTGTGGCAGGCGACCATCATCATCGCCTCTGGCCGCAGGTCGAGGTAATCGACACCAAGCCGGTAGACGGCGTCGGCCGGCTTGTAAGCCCGCGCCAGCTCGGCGGTGAGCACGGCGTCGAAGGATAGGGCGGCGCGCTTCACCACGGCGACGACCGAAGCCATGCTTGCGTTGGAGAGCGTCGCCAGCGTGTAGCGTCGCGCCAGGCGCGCCAGGCCTTCGCGCGAGTCGGGCCAAGGATCGAGTTGCGTCCAGACCGCGTTGATCGCGTCGCACTCGTTGCAGGTGAAGCGGTCGGCCAGCCCATCCTCGTCAAGCAACCGGTCGAGCGCCTCGCGGTAGATCCGGTCCACCCGGGTCCAGGGACGACGCCCGGCGATAACCGCGTCCATAGCCTCGCGATAGAGCCCCCGCCACCGTACCGAGAGCGCGGGCCAGTCGATCGCCAGGTCCTTCGCTGCGTTTACGCGCGCGCCCACGCTCAGGAGCGGCTGATAGAAGTCCACCGTCGTGCCTTGAATGTCGAAGAGCAGGGCGCGCAACTCGGCCATCGGGGAACCTCATTTGATCGGCGATGGGCGAGAAACCTAGTGAACCGAAGATGAACGACTTGCCACGGCGCCCGTTACGCGGCAGCACCGCACCGCAGCATCGGTGCGGACGAGGAGCGTTGACGTGAGCGACTACAAACTGCGCGAAGGCCAGCCCTATCCCCGCGGCGCCCACTGGGACGGCAACGGGACCAACTTCGCCCTGTTCTCGGCCAACGCCACCAAGGTCGAGGTGTGCCTTTTCGACGATTCGGGTAAGAACGAAACGGCACGCATCGAGCTACCGGAATACACCAACGAGGTCTTTCACGGCTACATCGAGGGTGTCCAGCCAGGGCAGTTCTACGGCTACCGCGTACACGGCCCCTACGAGCCCAAAGCCGGGCATCGCTTCAATTCGAACAAGCTGCTGCTCGACCCTTACGCCCGCGCCCACGCCTTCGAGCTCGAGTGGAACCCGGCCGTCTTCGGCTACAAGATGGAATCAGGGGACGACCTGACCTTCGACGAGCGCGATTCGGCGCCGTTCATGCCCAAATGCGTGGTGGTCGACCAGGATTTCGACTGGCAGGGCGAGCCGCCGGATCGCAAAGTGCCGTGGGATCGCACGATCGCTTACGAGACCCACGTCAAGGGTTTCACCATGCTGGACCCTGAAGTTCCGGAGGAACTGCGCGGCACCTACAAGGGCCTCGGGCAGAAGAAGGTGGTCGACTACATCAAGAAGCTCGGCGTCACGTCGGTCGAACTGCTGCCGATCCATACCTTCGTGCAGGACGACAATCTCGTCGACAAGGGGCTGGCGAACTACTGGGGCTACAACACGATCGGCTTCTTCGCGCCGACGCCGCGCTACGCCCATGACGTGCCGAACTCGCTGCGCGAGTTCAAGGAGATGGTCGCCCGCTTCCACGAGGCCGGGCTCGAGATCATTCTCGACGTCGTCTACAACCACACCGCCGAGGGCAACGAGCTCGGCCCGACCCTGTCGTTCAAGGGCATCGACAACGCCTCGTACTACCGGCTCATGCCGGACCAGAAGCGCTACTACATCAACGAC
>CAZZWW010000373.1:0-2857 GCA_964657815.1 Vulcanimicrobiota bacterium
GTGGCCGAAGAACGAACCCGCGGTCCGCAGGTGAAGGTCTATGGGGTTTTAAGGAACGGCTGATGCCCGGTACGCGAGGACAGGCTCGACGAGTGTCGCTGGCGGCGGCATGGAAGCGGGTCAATGAACCCGCTGAGCGGTCGTTTGGAGGGCAGCTGAAGGTTCGAGCCCTGACAACCGGGGCGGACCCGCGGATATAAATGTACGATCAGGCGCAGGAAGACGCGTGGGAGCGATCGTCGAGGCCGACGGGCCAAGCCGTGGGGGAGGTTTGGGCCGTGCCGGGTCACGACGACACCGTCCGGGTCGGCGCGACGGTGTCCGGCGGCGCGCGCGGTTGCCTTCCGCGCTCGAAGGTCTCGATGATCGTCATGCGGCCGCCGCAGCATGGGCACGTTGGTCGATGGTCCGGTTCTGCGGCGAGCTCCTCCGTCGCGCTTGGCGCGGGTACGGCGAGCAGGTCTCTGGCCTTGGCGAGGTTGGCCTTGCGGCCGGTGCTGGCGAGCAGGCCGTAGTGTCGGATGCGGTGGAAGCCCTTGGGCAGGACGTGCAGCAGGAAGCGGCGGATGAACTCGCCGGTGGCGAGCGTCATGGTGCGGTGGCGCTCGGCGCCGTCGCGACGGTAGTCCTTGTAGCGGAAGGTGACGCCGGTCTCGTCGTGCGAGATCAGTCGGCGGTTGGCGATGGCGACGCGGTGCGTGTAGCGCGACAGGTAGGCGAGCACCGCCTCGGGTCCGGCGAACGGCGGCTTGGCGTAGACGATCCAGCGCTTCTTCCGGACAGGCGTCAGATGGCGCAGGAACGCGCGCCGGTCGGTGAGGCCGAGCTGATCGCCGAAGAACTGCAGGCGGCCAGCGGCATGCAGCTCGAGCAGGCGTGTCAGGAACAGCCGCCGGAACAGCTTGCCGAGAACCCGGACCGGTAGCAGGAAGGCCGGGCGTGACGAGACCCAGCGCTGACCCTCGAGCGAGAAGCCGCCGCCGGGCACGATCATGTGGATGTGGGGATGGTGGGTCAGCGCCGACCCCCAGGTATGGAGCACGGCCGTGATGCCGATGCGGGCGCCCAGATGCTTTGGATCGGCGGCGATGGTCATCATTGTCTCCGACGCTGTCTTGAAGAGCAGGTCGTAGACGATCGCCTTGTTGCCGAAGGCGATGGCGGCGACCTCGGCCGGCAGCGTGAAGACGACGTGGAAGTAGCCGACCGGAAGAAGGTCCGCCTCGCGCTCGGCGAGCCAGGTGCGCGCCGCCGCGCCCTGGCACTTGGGGCAGTGCCGGTTACGGCAGCTGTTGTATGCGATGCGGACCAAGCCGCAGTCGTCACAGGCGTCGACGTGCCCGCCGAGAGCGGCAGTTCGACAGTGCTCGATCGCCGCCATGACCTTGAGCTGAGGCAGGCTCAGGTGCCCGGCCTGAGCTCTCCGGTACGCCTGGCCCGCGGCACGGAAGATGTCGGCGACCTCGAGGGAGGTGCGCAAAGGCGTCAACCGCCCGGTGCGTGTTCTCCGATCCTGAGCTTGCCGAGCTTGTCGAGCGGGCTGGTGACGGCGCGGACCGTGCGCGTCGCGACCCGGGTGTAGAAGGCGGTGTTGTCCAGCTTGGCGTGGCCGAGCAGCGCCTGGATCACCCGGATGTCGACGCCGTCCTCGAGGAGGTGGGTCGCGAAGCTGTGGCGCAGGGTATGCGGACCGACCCGCTTGGCGATGTCCGCCGCGTGCGCCGCCTCGGCGACGATGCGATGGAGCTGGCGCGTGCTGATCGGCTTCAGCGCATGCTGCCCCGGGAACAGCCAGCCGTCGCGATGCATCACCCCCTGCTGGCGCCCGAGCGACCACCAGTGACGCAGCAGGCTCAGCAGATCGGCCGAGAGCAAGGCGTTGCGGTACTGGCCGCCCTTGCCGCGTTCGACCCTGAGCAGCATGCGCTCGCTGTCGATGTCGGCGACCTTCAACATCGACACCTCGGCGACGCGAAGCCCAGCGCCGTAGGCGACCGACAATGCCGCCTGGTGCTTGAGGCAGGTGGTCGCGTCGAGCAGGCGAGCGACCTCGTCGCGGCTCAGCACCACGGGCAGCTTGCGCGGATGGGCCAGCCGAACCAGCTTGCGCGCAAGATCCGGACGATCGAGCGTGTGCGTGAAGAAGAACCGCAGCGCCGCCACGATGCTGTTCATCGTCGGCACCGGAACGCCGGCCTCGCGCTGCTCGACCTGGAAGCGGCGCAGGTCCTCCGCCGTGGCCGTGCCGGGCGAGCGTCCCAGGAAGGTGGCAAACCGCCCGACATCGCGGATGTAGTTGCGCTGCGTCTCTCGCGAGAACCGGCGCATGGTCATGTCGTCGATCAGGCGTTGGCGCAGAGTGCTGATTGGAGCAGCAGGCTTGAGATCGTCCATCGGAAGGCTCCCTGGATGAAGGAGCCGAGATGCTCTGTTTGCCTCCGACGTCGCTCAAGCGGCGCCCGCCGAACGATCTCCTATCTCAACGCAGCCGCAGCCCTCCCGCGTAGCGGGTTCGTTCTTCGGCCAAAACTTGCCGTCCATGAAACGTCAGCCATCGTCATTCTAGTCTAGAACCCGAAAGCTGCCAAGCCGCCTTCCAAGGCGGTGCGGTGGAAGATCGTCGCCGAGGCGGCCGCGGGAGGAAGACGCGTCGTCGACCGCCTCGCCTACGCAAGCGGATCGAGGCTGCCGTCGAGGCGCAGTTTCCAAAGGCCGTGGGCGCGCCCCAGGAACTCGGAGGCAAGCTCCAGCGGGGCTACGGAGGCGTCACCGGTGATCGCTCGACCCAAGCGAAGGGCTTGGCAAGAGAGATGGGCGGCAAAACTCAAAGGCTGATTGGCGAGGCCAAGGACCAGTT
>CAZZWW010000374.1:0-2841 GCA_964657815.1 Vulcanimicrobiota bacterium
GATCGCCCGCGCCGAAGCCGCAGAGACTGCCCGCCGGGCCGCCTTCGCCGCCGATCAGCTCGACGAAGCAGTCGATGTCGGGGCTTCGGGCCAGCGCCGCGGGATCGTCGTGCCAGGCGGCGCCGCCCAGGTCGCGCGTGCCCCGGCTCCGTGCCGACACGCCGACGACCTCGATCGGCCGGCCGTTGCGGGCGGCGAGGCCGTCGCTCTGCCGCGCCAGCACCTGCAACACCGCCGCCCCGACGGTGCCGAGGCCGGCGACACCGACGCGCAGAGGAGACGACATGGCGGGTTCCGAGTGATGACGGCGCGTTCTGCCCTATCGGGTGGGGGAAGCGCAATAAAGCTGTCGATGCGGACTCGGCCGTCGCCGTCGCGCGTCAAGCGGCTTTGCCGCATCCGGCACCCCTGCCGGTGCCGGATGGCCAGCGGAACGTCGGCCATCGACCGGACGTCCGCAATCCTGGCTAGACCTGGAAGGCCGGCTTACTCGGTGAAAGTATAGGCGCAAACCTTGTTGCCGGCCGGATCGGACAGATAGGCGGCATACGCGCCCGGCAGGTGGCTGCGTGCGCCGGGCGCTCCCTGGTCGGACCCACCGTTGGCAACACCGGCGGCATGGAAGGCATCCACGTCGGCCGTGGTCTTGCCCGCGAAGCCGACGGTGGCACCGTTGCTCGAAGCCGGCGCGCCGTTGCCGGGCTTCCCGATGACGAGGGCGGGCTTGTCCTTGCCGTACAGGCGCCAGTCGTTGCCGAACGGGCCGAGGTTCTTCACGCCCAGCGGCGCCAGCACGGCGTCGTAGAACTTCGTCGAGGCGCCCATGTCGTTGGCGCCGAGGAAGACGTGGGAAAAAACACCGTCACCGGAAATCACGGCCATGCTTCACTGTCCTTTGAGGTTCGGTGCACGAGCACCCGTCGGGATTGACGTTATGTCGTAACGTTTCGAAGATGTGGTCAGTGGTGTCAACCACCCTGTGGACCGCGCGTCAATCCGCTTTCCGCCTTCGTCGTCGCGACGCGCCGCCCTGATCCGCTCGGCACGCGCCTTCGGCAGGGCAACCGAGACAGGGCCTGCCCCGTGCCCTGACATTTCGGGTGGCGACACTCAGCCGGTCGGCGACGGAAACGTCACTCGAAGTGATAGTTCAAACCGACGCGGACGATCGACCCGTCGAAATGCGCGCTCGTCTTCGCGACCGCGGTCGCCCAGGGCGTGTTGACGAAGGGGCCGTTGTTGATGATCTGCGTGAGCGGTACCGACGTGCTCGTCGAGCCGAGGTTGTAGTAGAGGTACTCGAGCTTGGCGCTCCACCTCGCCCCGAGCAGGAACTCGAAACCGCCGCCGACCGTCGAGCCGACAGCGGTCTTCGACCTGCTTGCCGCGCCGTAGATCGGCGGCGTGATCGTCATGTAGTTGCCGGGGAACGTCTCCTGGATGGCGTATGACGAGCCGACATGCGTGCCGCCGTAGGCGAGGCCGCCCGTCGCGTAGACCAGCAGCCTCGGCGTGATCAGATAGCCGACGCGGCCGCGTACCGTACCCAGATAACCCAGACGCTCGTTGAACGTGGAGTTCGCTCCATAATTGTTGGCAGGAAAACCATAGGGTGCGAACGACGAGGCGGTGGCGGCAGAGGACGTTCCGCCGGATCCGGCCAGACCCTGGATGTCGGCTTCGAGCCCGACGACGTAGGGTGATGAAAGCTGGTAATTGTAGCCGAGCTGGCCGCCACCGATGAACTGTCCGCTCGAACGGGACGTGTGCGAAGGGAGCACCGCGGCAAGGGCGTACATCGTGGCCGGCGCCCCCATGTCCACGCCGGCGGGGTTGAACGAAAGCGGCGTTCCGGTCGTCGTCACGGACCCATTGCCGATCGCGCCGCCGACGTCGATGCCGGCATAGAATCCGGTCCAGGGCGATGTCGGCACAGGCTCTATCGGCCGCAAAGGCAGGTCGGCGGCAGAGGCCACGCTTCCGCCAAGTGCGGTGAGAGCGACGAATGTCGCAGGAAGGATGCGTTTGCCGCGTGTCATGATTCACCGACCGATTCGATATTGCGTCGATACATGGGGTACACGTCGAAACAAATCCTGTCTTCGATCAATGAGACACCATCGCGCATTACATCGATATGTTGCAAGCATAACACGTGGCGCTTGCTCAAATCGGGAAGACGAAGTGAGCGGTCTTGCGCAACAACCACTTTGGATTGAAAGCGAACAGAGAGGCGTCAACCGATCGGTCGAGACGATAGACTGCAACTCTCAGACTTTTGTCTAAGGCAGCGGCGCTTCCGATCTGGATGAGCGCGCTTGGCCAAAGGGCCGGTCGATCGACGGCACGTGCGAGCGATGCCGCACCACGCATGGCGTGGTACGAGGGTGCCGGGCTGCGCGCTGCCGCCGCGCGTCGCCTCAGCCGGCGAGCGCGACCTCGTCGGCGTCCGCCGCCGGCGCGATCCAGCGGGGCAGGGCGGGGCGGGTGAGGTCGACGCGCAGGAAGGTGCTGCCGCGGTGGCCGTCCCACAGGCTGGCCGGCAGGCGGGCGCGGCCCCGGGTCCAGCGCTGCGGGCCGTCCTCGATCTCGTGGAAGCCGACGTCCAGGTTCGGATCGTCGGCGGAGACCACGCGCGGCGCGCCGAAGCCGTCGCCGATCGTCACGGCGCCGACGCACACGCCGAGCGCGCGCAGGTCGGGACCCTGGCCCGAAAGCGCCGGCACTGTCGTGTCGGAGACGAGCCAGACGTCCGTCGCCCCCGCCGGCACGAGGAAGCGGACCGAGAGCCCGCGTATTTCGGGCTCCAGCCGCACGCCGTCGACCTCAAGATGCAGGTTG
>CAZZWW010000375.1:0-2837 GCA_964657815.1 Vulcanimicrobiota bacterium
CGACCGAAACGACGAACGCACATGCACGGTCCTCACGTCGCCACGGCACTTCGACGATCTCGATCTGCTCCGGCGATGATCGTCTAAGTATACTTGTTAAAAGGGTCTTGTGGTGGTTGCTGCCCGCAACCAACGGAAGCACCGATGCGAAAGCATCGGACCCTTGTCGAATGGCGTCCTAGTTGGCGCCCTCGTCGTCAGCCGAACTCAGGTCCTCGACCTCGATCGACTTGTCATCCCCCTTCTGCTCCTCGTCGTTGCCCGCGTCCTGCTTGTTGCCGGGTGTCTCGGTCTTGCGTTGTGTCGGTTGGGATGCATGATCCTGCGCGTCGTCTCCACGTTTTACCGTGCCCATCGCGATGTCCTTGTTCTTGCCGGCCCTGTTGCGCGAACGGAGCGGCGCCAGCCCAGGTTCCGGCGAGGCATGACGTCCATGAAGTCGATCCTGGTGCCGGTCGAAGACCACGACGGCATGGAGCCGGTGCTGAAACTTGCCGTTTTGGTCGCGCGGCGCTTTTCCGCGACCATCGAAGGGGTGCCGCTGGGTCCCGACATCGCCGAGATGGTGGCCGCAGATTTCTCGATGAGCGGCGTCATCTTCGACGATCGCACGCGCCGGGCCTTCCTGCGTGACGCCGGCACAACCTTCGAAGGTTTCATGGACCGCGCCGGCGTACCCCGTCGTGGCGACGCCGAACCGCTTTCGCCGAGCTTCGGCTGGAGCGGCGAGGCGCTGGTCTCGCCCTCGTCGATCGGCGAGATCGGCCGCGCCTACGACCTCGTCGTGGTCGGCCGACCCGGTTCCGCCTCGCATCAGCCGCGGCGTTCGACGCTTGAGGCGGCGCTCTTCGACAGTGGTCGCCCTCTTCTCATCGTGCCACCGAAAATGCCGGCGACCTGCGGCGACACGGTCGCGATCGCCTGGAACGGCAGCTCGGAGACGGCGCGCACGCTCGCCTTCGCTCTCCCGCTGCTCGTGCGCGCCCGCGACGTGGCGATCCTCGCGGTGCCGGGGTTGAGGTTGCCGGGGCCGGCCGAAGCCGACATCGCCCGCAACCTGCGCCGCCACGGCGTGCCGGCCCGCGTCATCCCCGTCGCCGAGGAGGGACGCACGCCAGCTCGCGCCTTCCTGGAGGCGGCCTCGGTGCTGGGTGCCGACTTGATCGTCAAAGGCGGCTACACGCAGAGCCGCATCCGGCAGATATTCTTCGGCAGCGTCACCGCCGATATCCTGGCGCAGGCCGACCTTCCGGTGTTCATGGCGCATTGAGGTGGTCGCGAGCGAGACTTCACCCGTTCTTAAGCGGGCGGAATTAACCTCGACCGAGTAGCAATTGCTTGATCGAGGCGAACATGTACGCGGCGGCTGCGACAGCCTTCGATTTTCGGGTCACTCCGCCCCGGATCAATCCGCTCCTGCTCAGCGTCGTCATTCCGACGCTGAACGAACGGGAAAACGTACCTCGGCTCTTCGAAAAGCTTGCCTCAGCTCTCGCCGGTATCGAATGGGAGGCGATTTTTGTCGACGACGGATCGACCGACGGCACCGCCGAGGCTGTTACGCGGCTGGCCTCCGGCGACCGTCGCGCCCGCCTGATTAGCCGTTTAGGCCGGCGGGGTCTGGCATCTGCGGTTCTGGAAGGCATGATGTCGAGTACGGCGCCTGTCGTCGCCGTCATCGACGCCGACCTGCAGCACGACGAGCGTGTTCTGCCGCAACTCGTGGCCGCTGTGGATTCAGGAAGCTGCGATCTCGCGGTCGGTTCGCGTTACACTCTAGGAGGCAGTGTCGGCAATTTCTCGGATGCACGCCTATGCATTAGCAGAGTTGCGACACGTCTTGCCGATCTCGTCACTAAAGTGCCGCTTGCCGATCCGATGAGCGGCTTCTTCGCTGTTCGCCGGGATCGAGTTGTACAAGCTGCGCCTCACCTATCCTGTACGGGATACAAGATCTTGCTTGATCTCGTTACTTCCTCGCCCAGCCCACTTCGCATCACCGAACTGCCATATCAGTTCCGTGAACGTGCCATGGGTCAAAGCAAGCTCGACGCCACCGTTTCTCTTGAATATCTACAGCTTCTCGCCGAAAAGCTCATCGGGCGCTGGCTGCCGATCCGTTTTCTCAAGTTCGCGTTAGTAGGTGGCTTCGGAGTCCTCGTGCATCTCGCCGTTCTCGCCGTCTGCTTGCACGTCGCAACTATGCCGTTTGCCGCCGCCATGGTCGTCTCCACCGCGACAGCGATGACCTCCAACTTCTTCCTCAACAATATCTTCACGTATCGTGACCGCCGTCTTCGCGGGCTCAGCATATTGGGGGGGCTCATGAAGTTCTCGCTCATATGCAGCGTAGGAGCAGCCGCCAACATCGCGATTGGTGATGTGGTCGTCCAATCCCAACCGTGGTGGGCAGCTGGCGCGGCTGGAGCGTTGGCGGGCTCGGTATGGAATTACGCTATGGGCAGCATCTTCGCGTGGTCCGGTCGGCGGTGACGGCAATCCCTTCGAGGCTCCTGGCCATTCGGGTCAGTCCCGATGTCCGGTGCGCCGTTGTCCTCGTTATTTTCGCTTTGATCATACGCGCTCCTTGGATCGGCAACTTGCTGCCGCACGTCGATGATCAATTCTACTTGTTGGTCGCAGATCGCATGTGGCAGGGGCTTATGCCCTACGTCGACATATGGGACCGGAAGCCCGTTGGTCTGTTCCTCCTTTATGCTGCCCTGCGTCCGCTAAGTGCCGACGGCGTTGTCGCGTATCAAACCGGATCGTTTGTATTTGCTGTAGCTACAGCCTTCTTGATCGTACGTCTCGGGTTGCGGCTAGGTAGACATCCT
>CAZZWW010000376.1:0-2834 GCA_964657815.1 Vulcanimicrobiota bacterium
TAGAACGATACCGTTCCGTTTTCGAGATCGCTTTGACCTCCTCCATCCCGACGTCCGACAGCCCGGCCCCGCGTCGCCCTCGGCTCAAGCCCATCGTCCTCGCCATCGCTCTCCTGTCCGGCGCCGGCTACGGCGCGCACTGGGGCTGGCACTGGTGGACCGACGGTCGCTTCCAGGAGACGACCGACGACGCCTTCCTGCAGTCGGACAAGGTCGTGGTGGCGCCGAAGGTCGGCGGTTTCGTCGCCGAGCTCGCCGTCGGCGACAACCAGCCCGTCCGCGCCGGCGACGTCCTCGCCCGCCTCGACGACAAGGACTACCAGGTCGTGCTGGCGCAAGACGAGGCCGACCTCGAGAAGAGCAAGGCGAGCCTCGAAGGCGTGGGCGCGGCGCTGATCCAGCAGCAGGCCCGCATCGTCGAGGCCCGAGCCGACGTCGCCAACACCAGCGCCGCGCTGGCCTTCGCCAGGCAGGAGGACACGCGCTACGCCGACCTCTACGCCCGAGGCGCCGGCACCAACCAGCGCACCCAGCAGGCCTCGTCCGACCTGCGCATGAAGACCGCCGCGCTCGACAAGGCCAATGCCGGCTACGAGGCCGCGCAGAAGCAGATCGACGGCCTGCGCTCGCTCGAGGCCGCCGCCCGCGCCACCCTGCGCCGCTCCGAGATCAACCTGCAGCAGGCGCAGCTCAACATCGGCTACACGACGGTGGTCGCGCCGGTCGACGGCGTCGTCGGCGACCGCTCGGTGCGCCGCGGACAGCTGGTGCAGCCCGGGACCAACCTGCTCACGGTGGTGCCGATGGGCGAGGCCATCTTCCTCGTCGCCAACTTCAAGGAGACCCAGGTCGGCGCGATGAAGGAGGGGCAGCCGGCGAGCTTCACGCTCGACGCCTTCGGCGATCACGTCTTCCACGGCCGCATCGAGAGTTTTTCGCCCGGCACGGGCTCGCAGTTCGCGCTGCTGCCGCCAGAGAATGCCACGGGCAATTTCACCAAGGTGGTGCAGCGCGTTCCCGTGCGGATCGCGCTCGATTCGGGCGACCCGATGATCGCGCGGCTTCGCCCGGGGCTGTCGGCGCAGGCGACGGTCGACGTGCGCGGGGAAGGCGAGACGATGCCGCAGCGGCGGCCGGCGGACGTGCAGCGGGTCAGCCAAAGGTGAGAGCCGTGTCATTCCGGAGCGCCGGAGGCGAACCCGGAACCGATCGCGCTGGCCGGACACGCCGCGAGCCTCATCCTGCGCGCGCAATGGGTCCCGGATCTGCGCTTCGCTCCGTCCGGGACGACAAGGGTTGAGCCCATCCCCCGCCCTCCCCAAAGCCTCGCTCGCCGACTGGCTCGCCACCATCGGCGGCATCCTCGGCGCGTTCACGGCGATCCTCGACATCCAGATCACCAACTCGTCGCTGGCCAACATCGAGGGCGGCATCGGCGCCTCGGCCGACCAGGGCTCGTGGATCTCGACCGCCTACCTCATGGCCGAGATCATCGTGATCCCGCTCACGGGCTGGCTCGGCAACAGCGTCTTCGGCCTGCGCCGCTACCTCTCCGTCAACACCGTGCTCTTCGTCGGCTTCTCGCTGGCCTGTGCGATGTCGACCTCGCTGCCGCAGCTGATCCTGTTCCGCGCCGGCCAGGGCTTCACGGGCGGCGTGCTGATTCCGACCGCCATCACCATCCTGCGCACGCGGCTGCCCAAGCACCAGCAGCCGATCGGCATCACGATTTTCGGCCTCACGGCGACCTTCGCCCCGGCAATCGGGCCGACCGTCGGCGGCTGGCTGACCGAGAACCTCTCCTGGCACTACATCTTCTACCTGAACCTGATCCCCGGCCCGCTGGCGGCGGCGCTGCAGCTCTACGCGCTGCCCAAGCAGGCGACGAAGTGGGACGAGCTCGCCAGGGGCGACTGGTTCGGCGTGATCGCCATGGCGATCGGCCTGTCCTCCCTGACGTTCGTGCTGGAGGAGGGGCAGCGCAAGGACTGGTTCGAGAGCGATCTCATTCGCCAGGCCGGCTTCGCGGCGGCCGCCGGCATCCTGCTCTTCGTCGCCCGCGAGCTCACCGCCGCGCGCCCCTTCATCAACCTGCGGGTCCTGAAGAACCGCACCATCGGCGCCTCGACCACGCTGATGGTGGTGCTGGGCGCGGTGTCGCTCGGCTCGACCTACGTCATCCCGCTCTATTGCGCGCAGATCCAGGGCTACAACGCCCAGCAGATCGGCTGGGTGGTGATGTGGAGCGGCATCCCGCAGCTCTTCGTGTTCCCGCTGATGCCGGTGCTGATGCGCCGCGTCGACCCGCGGCTGCTCGTGGCGACCGGCACGCTGCTGTTTGCCTGGAGCTGCTTCCTCAACGTCAACCTGACCCACGACGTCGGCATGAACGAGCTGATCCTGCCGCAGCTGCTGCGCGCCGCCGGGCAGCCGCTGTTCTCGATCCCGCTGTCGCAGCTCTCCACCGCCGGCCTGCCGCCGCGCGACACGGCGGACGCCTCGGCGCTGTCCAACATGATGCGCAACCTCGGGGGATCGATCGGCATCGCCTCGCTCTCGACGATCATCGAGCGGCGCGAGCACATGCATTTCTCGGTCATCGCCGAGGCGATGACGGTGAACGCCACGCGCACGCAGGAGCGGCTGCATGCCCTGATCACCGGGCTCGGCGGCGCGCTCGACCCGACGCTGGCCCGCGCCCGTGCCTTGGCGACGCTCGCGGCGCAGGTCCGGCGCGAAGCCACGGTGATCGCCTACGCCGACGCCTTCTGGCTCGTCGGCGTCGGGCTGATGATCAGCCTCGCGGCGATCATGCTGCTGAAGCGGCCGCCTCG
>CAZZWW010000377.1:0-2780 GCA_964657815.1 Vulcanimicrobiota bacterium
ATCGACGGAAGCTACCACGACGTCGACTCGAACGAACTCGCGTTCAAGATGGCGCGCCGCCACCATTTCGTGAACGGCCATCCTGAGCGCTTCCACATCGTGACCTTTACCGGCGCCTTCCACGGCCGCACCTATGCGACCATCGCCGCCGGCGGCAACGACACGTACATCGAGGGCTTCGGGCCCAAGGCGCCGGGGTTCGACCGCGTCGCCTGGGGCGACGTCGAGGCGGTGAAGGCGGCGATCGGGCCGCAGACCGCCGCGATCCTGGTCGAGCCGATCCAGGGCGAGGGCGGCATCCGCGTGCCGCCCGCGGGCTTTCTGCGCGCGCTGCGGGACATCTGCGACGCGCACGGGCTGCTGCTGATCGCCGACGAGGTGCAGTGCGGCGTCGGGCGCACCGGCAAGCTCTTTGCCTACGAGTGGAGCGGCATCGAGCCCGACATCATGGCCATCGCCAAGGGCATCGGCGGCGGTTTCCCGCTCGGCGCCTTCATGGCGACGGCGGAAGCGGGGAAGGGCATGGGGCTCGGCACGCACGGCAGCACCTTCGGCGGCAACCCGCTGGCGATGGCGGTGGGCAACGCCGTGCTCGACGTCGTGCTAGCCGACGGCTTCATGGACCAGGTCGCCCAGCGCGGCGCCGACCTCAAGCGCCGGCTGCAGTCGATCGTCGCGCGCCATCACAACGGCGCCATCGCCGGCGTGCGCGGCGAAGGGCTGATGCTGGGACTCGAGGTCCGCGTGCCGCCGGCGGAGTTCTGCGCCGCCGCCCGCGCCGAGCGCGTGCTGACGATCCCCGCCGGCGACGGCGTCGTGCGCCTGCTGCCGCCGCTGATCCTTTCCGAGACCGAGGTGGCCGAGGCGGAGAAGCGGCTCGAGGCGACCTGCCTGCGCATCGCCGCCGACGAGCCGCAGCGCGGGGCCGCGGAATGACGCGGAGCCTCTCCGCCGAGGGTCAGGTCGAGCCGGGCGGCGTCCGCCATTTTCTCGACCTCAGCGAGATCCCCGCGATCGAGCTGCGCCGCATCCTCGACCACGCCGCCGCGATCAAGGGGCGCTGGCGTCGGGGCATGCCCTCGCGCGACAAGCCGCTGGCCGGCAAGACGCTGGCGATGATCTTCGACAAGCCCTCGACGCGCACCCGCGTTTCGTTCGACGTCGGCATGCGCCAGCTCGGCGGCGAGGCCATCATGCTGACCGGCAAGGAGATGCAGCTGGGCCGCGGCGAGAGCATCGCCGACACGGCGCGGGTGCTGTCGCGCTTCGTCGACGCCATCGTCATCCGCATCCTCGACCACGTCGCCATGCGTGAGCTTGCGCGCCACGCCACCGTGCCGATCATCAACGGCCTGACCAAACGCTCGCACCCCTGCCAGATCATGGCCGACCTGCTCACTTTCGAGGAGCGACGCGGACCGATCGCCGGGCGCACCGTGGCGTGGGTCGGCGACGGCAACAACGTGCTGGCCTCCTGGGTGCAGGCGGCGCAGCGCTTCGATTTCACGCTCAAGGTGGCCACGCCGAAGGGATTGGGGCTGCCCGACGAGGTCGTCGCATGGGCGAAGGCGTCGGGCGCCGACCTGCGCCTCGTCGAGGACCCGTCGGCCGCGGTGGAAGGGGCCGACTGCGTCGTGACCGACTGCTGGCTCTCGATGGGCGACGAGGAGAAGACCTCGCGTCATCAGCTGTTGCAGCCGTTCCAGGTCAACGCCAGATTGATGGCGGCGGCGGCACCCGAGGCGCTGTTCATGCACTGCCTGCCGGCGCATCGCGGCGAGGAGGTCACCGACGAGGTGATCGACGGGCCGCATTCGGTGGTGTTCGACGAGGCGGAGAACCGGCTCCACGCGCAGAAGGGCATCCTGGCCTGGTGCCTGGGGGCGATGCATTGATGGCGCCTCTCCTCTCGGCGTCAGTCCGAACGGAGCGAAGCGGAGATCCGGAACCTGTGTTCCTCGATGGTCGTGATTGGCGCTCACCGGTTCCGGCTTCGCCTTCGGCGCCCCGGAACGACGAGCGTTGGGCCTGACCGATGGCGGAAGGAAGCGAACCGATCGACCTCGATGTGAGCCGCCCGGTGTCCGACCTCGGGCACGACGACCTCGTGCTGCCGTTCGCCGTGGAGCCGCTCGACGTGCGCGGCCGCGTGGTGCGGCTCGGCCCGGCGGTCGACCACATCCTCGCGCAGCACAACTACCCGCCGCCGGTCGCGCGCCTCGTCGGCGAGGCGGCGGCGCTCACCGTTCTGCTGGGATCGTCGCTGCGCATGGAAGGCCGCTTCCAGCTTCAGACCAAGAGCAACGGGTCGATCGACATGCTCGTCGTCGATTTCGATGCGCCGGACCGTCTCCGCGCCTTCGCCCGCTACGATGCCGCCAAGCTCGCCGCGACGCCGCCCAACGGCGGCGACCTGCTCGGGCACGGCCACCTCGCCTTCACCATCGAGCGCGGCGGCGAGACCTCGCGCTACCAGGGTGTCGTCGCGCTGGAGGGGCAGGGCCTCGAGGCGGCGGCGCACCAATATTTCAGGCAGTCCGAGCAGATCCCGACGCTGGTGCGGCTCGCCGTGGCGGAGAACGTGACGGGGCAGGGCGCGGCCTGGCGTGCCGGCGGCCTCCTGGTGCAGTTTCTGCCGGACTCGCCCGAGCGCCAGCGCCAGGCCGACCTCGATCCCGGCGACGCGCCGGCCGACTACAAGGCGCCCGACGTCGACCTCGACGATGCCTGGACCGAGGCGGTGGCGCTCGCCGAGACCATCGAGGACCACGAACTGGTCG
>CAZZWW010000378.1:0-2779 GCA_964657815.1 Vulcanimicrobiota bacterium
GAAAGCATCCGGTGAAGACCGCCTTGTAGGTCCCGGATGATGCGAGACGGGTTTGCTCAGGCAGCGCGAGCGGTTGCGATCTCGGACGACCAGTTCCACGGCAGAAGCTCGCGGATGCGTTTGGCGGGGTGGTCCGGCAGGCGCCTGAGGACATCGGCGAGCCAAGCGCGGGGATCGACGTCGTTGAGCTTGCAGGTCTCGATCAGGGTGTAGATCGCCGCGGCGCGGCGGCCACCAGCGTCCGAGCCGGCGAACGTCCAGTTCTTGCGGCCGATGGCGATACAGCGCATGGCGCGCTCGGCGGCGTTGTTCGAGAGGCAGACGCGGCCGTCGTGAAGGAAGCGGGTGAACGCCGGCATGCGCTTCAGCCCATAGTCCATCGCCTTCGCGGTCTCGGACTTCGACGACAGGGTGGCACGCTGCCCGATCAGCCAGGCGACGAGTGCGTCGACGAGCGGTCTGATCGTTTGCTCTCGCACGTCCTGCCGCTCAGATGGCGTCGAGCCGTTGATGGTGCGCTCGATCGCGAAAATGGCATCGATACGCGTCACGGCCTCGACGGCGATCGGCGCCTTCTTGAGCGCGGCGATCTCGTAGAACTTGCGCCGCCAGTGCGCCCAGCATCCCGCCTCGACGATCGTTCCGGGGTGCCGCCCCGGCTCGTACAACCTGTTGAAGCCGGCGTAGGCATCCGCCTGCATGATGCCGGACCAGCTTCCTAGGAAGGCCTCGGGATGCACGCCGCCGCGATCGGGCGAGTAGATGTAGAACGCGGCCGGCGGATCGACACCGCCGAAGGGACGATCATCGCGGACCGCGGTCCATAATCGCCCCGTCTTCGTCTTCCCTCCGCTGCCCACCCCACCAAGCTTCGCTTGGCGTGGCCCCTGGCCAGCTCCGCCCTTGGCCAGCACCGGCACCGGCGTGTCGTCGACATGGAGGCGCCGGGCCGCCAGGACATGGGCCTCGATGACATCGACCAGCGGCTTCAGAGTGACGCTGACCGCGCCCATCCAATCGGCCATCGTCGAGACGTCGACCTCGACGCCCTCGCGAGCGAAGGCGCGGCTCTGGCGATGCAGGGGCAGATGCAGGCCGAACTTGCCGAAGGCGATCTCGGCCAGCAGCACCGGCCCGGCACGTCCCCGAGCGATCGGATGGGAGGGCGCCGGCGGCTGGGTGATCGCCTCGCAGGACCGGCAGGAGAACTTCTCGCGCACGTGCTGGAGAACGAACCAGGTCGCTGGGACACGTTCGAGAGACTCGGTGATGTCTTCGCCCAGCTTGTGCAGGCGCCCTGCGCAGCACGGGCATGCCAAGGGGCTGGGATAGACCTGTCGGACACGAGGCAGGTGCGCCGGCAGCGGGCGTCGAGCCGGCTTGCGTCGCGCGAAGGCATCGACCGTCGTGGCCGGTGCGACCATCTCCCCGGCCGCCCGCATCGCGGCGATGGTCTCCTCGATATCCTCCAGCGCGAGTTCGAACTGGCCGATCTTGGTCCCGGCCTCAGAGGATTGCCCGAACGCCTCGCGCCGCGCCTTCGCCAGCTGGAAGCGCAATCGCTCCAGCTCGAGGTCGAGCACGACGCGGTCCGCGTGTGCCTTGGCGACGGCGGCCTCGGCGGTAAGCCGCGCGGTGCGCTCGACGTCCCTGGCGGCACGCTCTGCGAGGATCATCGCGTGCGCGGCGGCAAGATCTCTTGGAAGCGACTCAGTGGGCGTGCTCACTCAGCGAGAGAATCACGGATCGGATGCACGTGGGAGCGAGTAGCGACGCTGTACACAGCTCGTCCGCCGCTATCCCGCGGCGCGCGGCCGCCAGGTCTGCTGGGGCGCACGCCAATCGATTCCGTCGAGCAGATAGCCGAGCTGCGCCGGGGAGATCGTCACCGTGCCGTCGGCCACCGAAGGCCACAGGAAGCGGCCGCGCTCCAACCGCTTCGAGAACAGGCACATTCCCTGACCATCATGCCAGATGACCTTGATCAGGTCGCCGCGACGGCCGCGGAAGACGAACAGATGGCCGTCGTGCGGATCACGCTTGAGAGTCTCCTGGACCAGCATGGACAGGCCGTCGAAGCCCTTCCGCATGTCGGTATGGCCTGTTGCCAGCCAAACGCGCACGCCGCTCGGGAACGCGATCATCGGCTGCCCAGGACGTCGAGCACGCGGGCGAGAGCCTTGGCATCGACACCCGCGTCGACCCGCACGCGGCGACCGCCGCCGAGATCGATCTCGATCAGCCCGCGCTCCTTCGCAGGGCCACGCGTCCGGCGCGCCTTCGTGGCGACCGACGGTGCAACGGCAGGCTCGGCGATCTTCACCGGGACCATCGTCGTGGAAGCGGCCGCCACCGGGAGCCTCGCCTGCCGCCGCCACGCGAACAGGACACTCGGCGCAACATCATTGCGCCGTGCGACCTCCGCCACCTTCGCACCCGGCTCGAGGCTCTCTGCCAGGATCCTCATCTTCTCGTCGTGCGACCAGCGCCGCCGCCGCTCGACACCGCCCAGGACTTCGACCCGCATTGGAACCGACCTTAAAGCTAGCCTTAAGGTCGGATGCAGAGCGCTCCGCTATCGGCGCCGCAAGGCGGCCGTCACCGGACGCTCACTAGGAAGGCGATCGTCGAGGCGGAGCAGGCGCAGGCTGCGGTAATCGGCGAACTGGTGCTGCTTGGGGCAGAAGGGCTGGCGGCGCAGGTGACCCGATGCTGGAACAGCAGGCTATTCGGCGATCCTTCTCAATATAAGTTTCGGTGCCGCAGCGTATGCTGCCTC
>CAZZWW010000379.1:0-2773 GCA_964657815.1 Vulcanimicrobiota bacterium
CCTCGATCCGCGCCGTGCACATGACCTCTCGGCGCGCGAACTTGAAGGCGTTGTCGAGCAGGTTGCCGAAGATCTCGTCGACGTCGTTGCCCTCGCAGGACAGGGCGAGTCCGGTCGGGCAGTCGAGTCCGAGCGTCACGCCTCGGTCGGCGTGGATGCGTCGCAGCGCGTCGCCGATGTCGGCGAGGCGCGGCGCCAGCGGCGTGCGCGCGCGCTCCGGCCCGGCGAGAGCGCCGGCCCGTGCGCGGCCCAGGTGGTGGCGAACGCGCAAGTCGATCTCGTCCAGCAGCAGGCGCAGATCGTCCTTGCCCGGCCCCTCCAGCCGCGCGACGCCGAGCTGCAGCGTCGCCAGAGGCGTCTTGAGGCCGTGTGCGAGGTTGGCGACGTGGCGGCGCGCCTTGTCGAGGTTGGCGGCGTTGCGCGCGAGCAGCTCGTTCATCTCGGCCACCAGAGGTGCGATCTCGCGCGGCTGGTCGGCCGGAAGCAGGTCGCGGCGGCCATCGCCGACTTCGGCGACCTGCCGGCGCAGCGTGGCGAGCGGGCGCAGGCCGAGCCGGACCTGGACGAAAGCCAGCGCCCCGATGGCGAGGCCGAGCGCCAGCACGCCAAGACCGACGCGTGTCATGGCCTCGCCGACCGGCCCGGCGATCGTCTCCGCAGGCGCGGCGACGAGGATGGTCACGAGGGTGCCGCCGATCGTGGTGCGGGCCACCCGTTCGTGCAGGGCGACGTCGTCGAAGCCACGGCCCGCGATCGTGCGGGGGTGCGTCTCGCCGCCCTCGGGTCCCGGTCCCGGCGCCGGACGCGCGAAGGCTTCGGCGAGGTCGGCAGGGGAGGGCGGGGCGACATCGGCGTCCGCGAGCCAGCGCGTCCTCACGATGTTGCGCGGCCCCTGCACGATCCAGAACGAGCGATGGTGCCGCTTGTCGAAGGGCGGCCCGTCGGCCTCGCCGTCCAGCGAGAGCGTGCCGTCGGAGGCGGCACGCACCTGCGAGGCGAGCGCGACGATCTTGTTGTCGAGACGCTGGTCGATCTGTCCGGTGACGAACCGCGTCAGCACTTGGTGCATCAAGGCGAGCACGAGGCCGAGCGCGATCAGGGTGGCGGCGGCCGATCCCATCAGCAGCCGTCCGGCGAGCGATCGAGGCGCGAGCCTCACGCGTCGCCGTCGCAGACGAGGCGGTAGCCGCGGCCGCGCACCGTCTCGATGCGGTCGCGCCCGACCTTGCGGCGGAGCCGGGCGACGATGACCTCGACCGAGTTGGAATCGCTCTCGCCGTCGCCGGCATAGACGTGCTCGAAGAGGACGGCGCGCTCCACCACCACGCCTTTGCGCAGGGCGAGGCAGGAGAGTACCCGCCATTCCAGCCCGGTGAGGCGGAGCGGCAGCCCGTCCAGCTCGAAGACGCCGATATGCGTGTTGAAGCTGAGCGGGCCGCAGCGCACCACGGTCTCGGCGTAGCCGGCAGCGCGGCGGATCAGGGCGCGCAGGCGCATGACCAGTTCCTCGGTGCGGAACGGCTTGGTGAGGAAATCGTCGGCGCCGGCCTTGAAGCCCTCGACCTTGTCGCTCCAGGCGTCGCGCGCGGTGAGAATGAGCACCGGCAGCTTGACGCCGGCGGCGCGCCAGGCGGTGAGCACGGCGATGCCGCTCACAACCGGCAGGCCGAGATCGAGCACCGCGGCGTCGTAGAGGCCCGTGGAGCCCAGATGCTGGCCGTCCTCGCCGTCGGTGGCGTGGTCGACGACGAAGTTTTCCCCGCGCAGTCCGCGGGCGATCTCGCGGGCGAGCGCGGCATCATCCTCGACGAGGAGGATCTTCATGGGATTGGGCTCCCTCGAGGCACGAAGGCGCCCGCCTAATTCAGGGGGCTGAACCCAACCTGAACGGATCGATTCAGGCTGGGTTGGCCGGGCCGCTGCTAACTCGCTCCATCGCCGCACCCGCCCGTCTGCGAATGGAGCCGTCCTTGAAATCCTCCGCCCTCTCGATCGTTCTCGCATCCCTGGCCCTCGCCGCCGGCACCGCTGCCGCCCAGCCCGCCCCGCCGCGTGGTGTCACCCTGCCATTCCCTGGCGCGGACGCGCCGCCGCCGCCGCCCGGGGCCCGCGCCGACCGTCCCCCGCCGCCGCCACCACGCGGTCCGAGTGTCCGCGTGGAGCGCGATGCCGGCGGGACGCTGCGCCTCGACGTCCATTGCGGCGAGGCCGAGACAGCCAAAAGCTGTGCCGACACCACCCTCGCGATCTTCGACAAGGTTGCCGCGCCCGCCACGGCCAAGTAGCTGCAACCACCGAGCTTGAACGTACTCGAACAAGGCTTTCCATGTCTGACAAGATCACCATCGCGGAAGGCGTCGTCGACGCGGTCTTCGCGCATCGCTTCGTTCTGAAACGGGCGGACGGCACCCGCCTCCTCGCCGATCTTGGACCGAAAGGGTTGGACGCCTTCCCGCTCGTGGAAGGCGCGACCGTCGCCATCGAGGGCGAGGCCAAGCCGTCCGAGACGAAGGTGACGCGGATCACGCCGAAGGGGGGCGCCTCGGTCGCGATCGTCCACGGCCGTTCGCGGGACGGGATCGAGCCGGCCGAGGTTCTGGCGAGCGTGCAGCGCGCGGGCCTCGACCCGGTCGGCGAGCCGCGCCGCAAGCCCAAGCACTTCGAGGTGCTCGCGCGACGCGGCGGCAACCTCTTCGAGGTCCACGTCGAGACCGACGGCGCCATCCGCAAGGAGAAGCCGGCCGATCGCGAGAAATGGTCTGACGAGATCGCC
>CAZZWW010000380.1:0-2754 GCA_964657815.1 Vulcanimicrobiota bacterium
TGACGGGGGAGAGGTGGGGCCCCGAGCGCGCTTGCTCCCCCGGGGCCGGCGTGCTTCACCCCGGCGCATGATCCGCTCCGCCCTGATGAACGTCATGACCGCCGCCGCTCTCAAGGCGGGGCGCGGGCTCAAGCGCGATTTCGGCGAGGTCGAGAACCTGCAGGTCTCGGTCAAGGGTCCCGGCGACTTCGTCAGCGCCGCCGACAAGAAGGCCGAGACGACGCTCTTCGAGGAGCTCTCCAAGGCGCGGCCCGGCTACGGCTTCGTCATGGAGGAGGGCGGGATCGTCGAGGGTGCCGACAAGAGCCACACCTGGCATATCGATCCGCTCGACGGCACCACCAACTTCCTGCACGGCATCCCCATCTTCGGCATCTCGATCGCACTCGAACGCGAGGGGCACCTCGTGGCGGGCGTGGTCTACAATCCGGCGGTGGACGACCTTTTCGTCGCCGAGCGCGGCCAGGGCGCCTACCTCAACAATCGCCGCCTGCGCGTCTCGGCGCGGCGGCAGCTGGCCGATTGCGTGATCGGCTGCGGCATCCCGCACCTGGGCAAGCGCCGGACGCAACCGCGCTTCCTCGCCGAGGCGCAGGCGGCCATGGCCCAGGTCTCGAACCTGCGCCGCCTCGGCGCCGCGGCGCTCGACCTCTGCTACGTCGCCGCGGCGCGCTACGACGGCTACTGGGAGCGCGACATCCGCACCTGGGACATGGCGGCCGGGCTCGTCATGGTGCGCGAGGCCGGCGGCACGGTGACCGACTGCGACGGCGGCTCCGACATGATGTCCAAGGGCTCGGTGTGCGTCGGAAACGAGGCGGTGCAGCCGGCGCTGCTGAAGCTCGTGCGAGGTGCCGCGACGGCCGCTCCCGGGTAGGCCGCTCCTCCCCCGCTTCGCGGAGAAGATATGCCCGGCCTACTTCTTCGCCTGTTCCTCTGGCGGCTTCGGCTTGATCTTCACCTTCTGCCCGTCGCGCAGGTCCGGCGGCGGGTTCATGATGATCTGCTCGCCGCCGTTGACGCCGTCGCGCACCTCGAAGGTCTTGCCGAAGTCGCGATAGATCGAGATCGTCTGGAAGCGCACCTGGTCGTCCTGCACCACCGCGATCTGAAGGCCGTTCTGGTTGAACACGATGGTCTCGGCCGGCAGCACCACGTTGGGGCGTTCGCGCGGAATGTCGAAGGTCACGTTGACGTAGGCACCGGGCTTCAGTGCGCCGGTCGAATTGTCGATGTCGACCTCGGTGTCGAGGGTGCGCGCCGAGTTCAGCAGGGCGACCGAGGAGCGCGCGATCCGGCCGGAGAAGGTCTGCTCCGGCTTCTGCGGCAGGTAGGCGGTGCCCACCAGCCCGTCCTTGATGCCGTAGGCGTTGGCCTGGGGCACGTGGACGGTGACGCGCAGCTCCTTGTCGGCGGCCACCGTGAAGAGGGCCGTGCCGGTGTGGTTGTCGGCGTTGACGAGATCGCCCTTTTCGACGCCGCGCGTGGTGATCACGCCGTCGAACGGCGCCTCCACTCTCTCGAACGAGACCTGGGCCTCGAGCCGCTGCACCGTCGCGGCCGCGCCCTGCGTGTTGGCGGTCGCGACCTTGATCGCCGCCTGCGCCGTCTCGACGTTGGCCTGCTGCGACTGCACTTGCGTCGACTGATTGTCGTTGTTCTGGACCGTCTGGTAGCCCTGCTTGGTCAGCGTCTCGAAACGCTTCGACGTGACTTGCGCCAGAGACAGGTTGGCGTTGGCCTGCGCCAGCTGGGCGCGGGACTGGCCCTCGGCCGCGATCGCCTGCTCGTTCGCAGCGCGCGCCTGCGCCAGCTGCGCGTCGAGATCGGGCGCGGCGATGCGGATCAGAAGGTCGCCCTTCTTGACGTGCGAACCGATGTCGACGCGGCGCTCGGCGACGTAGCCGGTCGCGCGGGGATAGATCGTCGAAGTGTAGAACGGCTCGGTCTGCCCGGGCAGCGTCAGCTTGATCGGGCCGTCCTCCGCCTTCGCGGTGATGGTGTTCACCTCGGGCACGAAGTCGATCGCCTCCTGCTGCGTATGCGTGGCCCGATCGTAGGTGACCCAATGCTCGTAGGCGCCGTAGCCGAGCAGGCAGGCGGCCACCAGCACGACCCCGACGAAGAAGCGCCGGCGCGGCAGCGGGGGCGGCGCCTCGTCCTTCTGCTCCTTGGCACGTCCGGCCGCCTCGTCGCGCGTGGTCACCCGACCGTCCTGGCTGGTGCCGGTGGTGTCGGGCTCGTGCTCCTCGATGTTCGACTTGGTCATGCGTAGTCCTCGACGGGCTTCACCGGGCTACGGCGCAACACGCTGTAAAGGAAGGGAACGAACAGAAGGGTGGCGGCGGTTCCGACGGCGACGCCGCCGAGCACGGCGCGTGCAAGCGCCGCGTTCTGTTCGGAGCCCTCGCCGATGCCGATCGCCATCGGCAACAGGCCGACGAACATCGCCGAGGCCGTCATCAGCACCGGTCGCAGCCGGGTCTCGCCGGCGGCGATCGCCGCCTCCACCGCGCTGCAGTTCGTCGCCTCTCGGTGCTCGCGGGCGAAGGTGACGAGAAGGATCGAGTTCGCCGAGGCCACGCCCACCGCCATGATGGCGCCGAAGAGCGAGGGGATCGACAGCGTCGTCTGCGTGATGAAGAGGCTCATCACCATGCCGGAGAAGGCCAGGGGCAGGGCGCAGAGCACGACGAAGGGATCGCCCCAGCTCTGGTAGTTCAGCACCATCAGCAGGTACACGGCGACCACCGA
>CAZZWW010000381.1:0-2752 GCA_964657815.1 Vulcanimicrobiota bacterium
CCGCGATGGAAGTGCGCGAATGATCGCGCAGGAGGCGGGCTGTCAGCATCTCAGGCCTCCACCGCGCGGCCCTTGAGCGCGAACAGGCCGCGCGGACGCTTCTGGATGAACAGGATGATGAAGACGAGGATCGCGATCTTGGCGAGCACCGCGCCGGCGATGGGCTCCAGGAACTTGTTGCCGATGCCGAGCGTCAGCGCCGCCACCAGCGTGCCCCACAGATTGCCGACGCCGCCGAACACCACCACCATGAAGCTGTCGATGATGTAGCTCTGGCCGAGGTTCGGCGAGACGTTGTCGATCTGCGAAAGCGCCACGCCGGCGATGCCGGCGACGCCGGAGCCGAGGCCGAAGGCGAGCGCGTCGATGCGGTTGGTGTCGATGCCCATGGCGGAGGCCATGCGGCGGTTCTGCGTGACGGCGCGGATGCGCAGCCCGAACGGGGTCAGCCGCAACAGGCCCTGCAGGGCGAAGAACACCGCCACCGAGAAGACGATGATCCACAGCCGGCTCTGCGTGATCGTCAGCCCCGCGAGGTCGAACGAGCCCGACATGAAGGGCGGCGAGCCGACGTCCTTGTTGTTGGCGCCGAAGATCGTGCGGACGAGCTGCTGCAGGATCAGCGAGACGCCGTAGGTCGCGAGCAGCGTCTCGAGCGGGCGGCCGTACAGGAAGCGGATGACGGTCCGCTCGATGAGAATGCCGAACAGCCCCGCTACGACGAAGGCGACGGGCAGCGCGGCGACCAGGGAATAGTCTGAGAGCCCCGGCGCATAGGTCTGGATGACCTGCTGGGTCACATAGGTCGCGTAGGCGCCGATCATCACCATCTCGCCGTGCGCCATGTTGATGACGCCCATCACGCCGAAGGTGATGGCAAGGCCGATGGCCGCCAGCAGCAGCACCGAGCCGAGCGACAGGCCGTAGATGACGTCGCGCAGGTGGCTGAGAATGGTGAGGTGCGTCTCCACCGAGGAGCGGGCCTGCTCGGCCGCGGTCTTCAGGGCGCCGCTGCTGCTTGCGAGCACCTGGTCGAGGACGGCGAGAGCCTCGTAGCCGCCCGCGCCGGCGACGGTGTTGACCGCCGCGATGCGTTCGGGCTCGGGCACGTCCGTCTTCAGCGCGACGAGGGCGGCACGCGCCTGTGCCATCGCCGTCCTGGCTGTCGTGTTCGTCTCCTTCGCCTCTGCGGCCGTCAAAGCGGGCAGCGCGGCGGCATCGCGGGCGTGGAAGATCGTGCGCGCGGCCTCGGCGCGCTGGCTGGCCTCGGGCGAGGCGAGCATCGCCGTGCCCATGGCCGCGACGAGCGTGCCGCGCACCCTGTTGTTCAAGCGCACGGATTTGAGGTTGGCCGGCGCCGGCGTCGCCGGCTTGCCCGTGACCGCATCGCTGACCTGCCCGGCGGCATCCTTGATATAGACCGCCTTGGTGTCGGGCGCGAAGACGAGATGCTCGTCCTTCAACGCGCCGAGGATCGTGGCGGCGCGCGGGTCGCCGCTGGTGCCGAGCGCGGTGACCGCCTTGTTGGTGGCGGAGAAGCTGTCCTTGCCGAGATCCTGGACGATGGTGGCGAGCGTCGCGGGGTCGGCGTGGGCGGGGAGGACAGTGAGAAACGCGATGAGCGCGAGGATGAGCGCGATGATGCCGCGGGATACTGCTCCCCCTTGCGGCAAGGGGTTAGGGGTGGGGGTCAGGCCGTGCTGCCGCGAAGGCCGAGAAGAGCGCAGGGACCCCCACCGCTTGCCGCTCCCGGCAAGGGGGAGGGGCTGCCAAGCCGGAGAAGGGATCCGTCCCCCGCCCATCACGAGCCTCCGCACGTCTTCGTCACGGTGTTGTAGTCCCCGCACTTCAGGCCCTTCCAGTCGGCGACGAGGTCCTTCGAGCCCTCGACGTATTTCGACCAGGGCTCGCCGGGAATCAGCGTCTCGGACTTCCAGACGACGTCGAACATGCCGTCGTCCTTGATCTCGCCTATGAAGACGGGCTTGGTGATGTGGTGGTTGACGAGCATCTCGCTGGTGCCACCGGTGAGGTTCGGCGCCTTGATCCCGGGCAGCGCGTCGATCACCTTGTCGGGCGCCGGATCGCCGGCCTTCTCGACCGCCTTCACCCACATGTTGAAGCCGATGTAATGGGCCTCCATCGGGTCGTTGGTGGTTCGCTTGGGGTTCTTGGTGAACTCGTGCCACGCCTCGATGAATGCCTTGTTCTCCGGCGTGTCGATCGACTCGAAGTAGTTCCATGCTGCGAGATGGCCGACGAGCGGCTTGGTGTCGATGCCGGCGAGCTCCTCCTCGCCGACCGAGAAGGCCATCACCGGGATGTCGGTCGACTTGATGCCCTGGTTGCCGAGCTCCTTGTAGAACGGCACGTTGGCGTCGCCGTTGATCGTCGAGACCACCGCGGTCTTCTTGCCTGCGGAGCCGAAGCGCTTGATGTCGGAGACGATCGTCTGCCAGTCGGTCTGGCCGAACGGCGTGTAATTGATCAGGATGTCCTCGGACGCGACGCCCTTCGACTTGAGGTAGGCCTCGAGAATCTTGTTCGTCGTGCGCGGGTAGACGTAGTCGGTCCCGGCCAGCACCCAGCGCTTGGTGCCCCCGCCGTCCTCGCTCATCAGATAGTCGACGGCGGGGATCGCCTGCTGGTTCGGCGCCGCGCCGGTGTAGAAGACGTTGCGCTCGGATTCCTCGCCCTCGTATTGCACGGGGTAGAAGAGGATGTTGTCGAGCTCCTTGAAGACCGGCAGCAC
>CAZZWW010000382.1:0-2749 GCA_964657815.1 Vulcanimicrobiota bacterium
GCCATTGAACAATATGGTGAACAGGATTGTCGATCGAGCTGAGACGTCGGCGAAGTATCCGGCGTCAATCAAGTTGGCAGGTGCGCGTCAAACAGGATGGCACAGGATCACGCGGCATCCGGATCATGCCGCTGATGATTGTCGCTGGCAAGCGTTAGGTTGAGAGTTGATTGTCGCTGGGCGTCAATGACTCAACGTTCTTGATTGTCGCGTGCTGCGCAGGTCGACCGGGTCCTGGCTTCTTCCGTGCAAGCGCAGTCCGTCGCCGGAAGCTCTCCACGTTCATTTCGAAGATCGTGGCGTGATGAACGAGACGGTCCACCGCCGCGAGCGTCATCGCCGGATCCTGGAAGACCTTTCCCCATTCGCCGAAGGGTTGGTTTGCCGTGATCAGAAGCGATCGACGTTCATAACGGGTACTGATCAACTCGAACAGCACGGAGGTCTCCGCCTGGTCCTTGGTGACGTAGACAAGATCGTCCAGGATCAGCAGATGGTAGCGGTCCAGACGTTGGATGGCAGCCTCCAGGCTAAGCTCGCGGCGGGCGATCTGCAGTCGTTGGACGAGGTCTGATGTTCGGCTGAACAGCACCCGCCAGCCTTTCTCGATCAGCGACAGCCCGATCGCAGCGGCCAGATGCGACTTGCCGCCGCCGGGCGGCCCGAACAGCAACAGGTTGGCCCCTTTCTCGAGCCATCCGTCGCCGGCGCACAGCGCCGCGACCTGGGCCTTGGATATCATCGGCACGGCGGTAAAGTCGAAGTTGTCGAGGATCTTGTCGGCGGGTAGCTTCGCCTCGCCAAGATGGCGCTCGATGCGGCGACGGTCGCGTTCGGCAACCTCGTGTTCAGCGAGCGCCATGAGGAAGCGGTCCGCCGGCCAGCCCTCCTTGTTGGATCGTTCGGCGAACTGGGGCCACAGGTGTTTGATGGCCGGCAGCCGAAGCTCGTTCAGCAGCAGCGTCAGACGCGACGCGTCGATGGTGGTGCTCATGCGGCCTCTCCGATGGAGGCGTCGTTGAGCGCCTCGTAGACGGTGAGTGGGACCAGGTGCACCGTCACCTCAGGCAGGCTCGCCAGATCGGGTGCAAAGCGCTCTCGCAGCACTTTGAGCTCCGGCAGCCGGTCGGCGGCCAGATCCTCGGTCAGCAGGGTAGCGAGCTGCGCCTCGCAGCCTCGTTCGTGGGCGATGCTGAGCAGTTCGACCATCAGCTTGCAGGCGGCGCGCTCGGACAGCCGCTCGCACAGATGATCGAACATGTGGCGGTAGGCGTCGCGGGGCCAGAGTTGGTCGCGGTACACGAGGTTCAGCAGCGCCATGGGCTTGCGCCGCAGCGCGTGGATCACATGCCGGTAATCGATGACGTGGCCGTGCTTGCCGTCGCGGCCGGGGCGGCCGCGCACCAGGGTCAGGACTCGCGTGCCGCCGACGAACAACTCCACACGGTCGTCGTACAGGCGCGCTCGAGGCCGGTGCCGGATCAACCGGGAGGGGACGGTATAAAATACCTTGCGCAGGACGAAGCCGCCGGAGGTACTGACGTACACCAGCTCGTGTTCGTAGTCGGCGGTGCGATTATCGGGCAGCGGCTGCAGCACCGCCCGCTCGGCGTCGATGCGTTGCCGGTTACGAGCGTTCTTGCGACCGACGATCTCGTCCAGGAACGACCGATACGCGGTAAGGTCCTCGAAGTCGATCGTGCCGCGCATCAACAACGCGTCCCGGATCGAGTGCTTCAGGTGGCCATGGGGACTCTCGATCGCGCCGTTCTCGTGCGCGACACCGCGGTTGTTGCGGGTCGGCTCCATGCGGTAATGGCTACACAACGCGTCGTACCGGCTGGTCAGATCCTCGCGGGCTTCGCGGTCGAGATTACGGAAGGCGGCCGACAGGCTGTCGCTGCGGTGCTCGAGCGGTGCACCGCCAAGCGCCCACAAGGCGTTCTGCAGGCCTTCGGCGAGCGCAACGTAGCTCTCGCCGCCCAAGATGACATGGACGTGCTCAAAGCCTGAGCAGGCCAGTCGGAAGTGGTACAGCCGGTGATCCAAATCGACGCCGGCGACACGCACCGGCAAGTCGCCCATCTCGGTGAAGTCCGACAGACCCATGCGGCCGGGTTCCTGGACCTGGCGGAAGATCACATCGCGGTCTTTGCCGTTAAGCGCACGCCACTGCCGGATCCGGCGCTCCATCGTTCGGCGGACTCCCTCGGGCAACTCCGGATGCCGCCGTTGCATCTCCTCGAAGATCGCGATCGGTCGCAGCCCGGGCGACGCCTCGAGCATCGGCACGATCTCGGTGTCAAAAATGGCAATCAGCGGATCGGGCCGCCGACGGCCTCGCGGCCGCGGCGTCTGCGAGGGAAATCGGGGGTCGTTCTCGATGCGATACGCGGTGCGCAAGCTGATCGCGGCCTGGGCGGCCGCTGCCGGCTTCTTCACAGTCAATCTGGACTTCATGTACAGCCTCATCTGGTGATCGTTGATGTGTCGACCGGGCATGAGGCAGGTACTCCGTCGCTTGGAACACCTCCTCAATACCCCATCGGCCTCGATCACCGACGAGCTGGACCCTCAAATCGGGCCAGAATCGCCTCTTAAAGGGTCAAATCCGAGCCAAAAGGCCCGAAAATGACCCCTCGAAGAATTTGCCATCCTGATTGTCGCGCTTGCCACCCTGATTGTTGCGCGACACGGTAACTCTCGCCTTTGATCGGGATTACATGAGCGTGGCGAAGCAGCCTATCCA
>CAZZWW010000383.1:0-2740 GCA_964657815.1 Vulcanimicrobiota bacterium
AGCGCGCCGGGAGGCGCGCTTTTTCAGGGCGCGAGAGCCAACCGGGCCAGCCGATCGAGCGCGCCCTGTAGGATGTAGGCGGCCGCCATGCGGTCGACGACCTGGGCGCGCTTGGCCCGCGACACGTCCTGCTCGATGAGGCTGCGCGTGACCGCCGCCGTCGAGAGGCGTTCGTCCCAGAGCACGAAGGGCAGGGCGGTGAGCGGCCCCATGCTACGGATGAAGGCACGTGTCGCCTGCACCCGCGGCCCTTCCGTGCCGTCCATGTTCAGGGGCAGGCCGGTGACCAGGGCGACGGCTCCGAGCCGGCCGATCTCCGCGACCAGGAGCGCCGCGTCCTGCGTGAAACGCGTCCGCCGGATCGTGGTCACCGGCGTGGCGAAGCGGCGCTCCACATCCGAGACGGCAACGCCGATGGTCTTGGTGCCGAGATCAAGCCCCATGAGGCGCTCTCCCTTGCCCAGCCTGCCGGCCAAGGCTTCGATCGCGACGATGGTGGCGGCCATGGGAGGCGAGAACCCGGGTCTGTGCCGGCGGTTCGTGACTTCGCCGGAAAGCCGGTGCTATAGGCGAGCCGCCCTCCAATCGGAACCCCGCATGTCGGTCGATCAAGCCACGGTGCGCCGCATCGCCCATCTCGCCCGGATCAAGGTGCCGGACGAGGAGGTCGCGAGCCTCCAGGGCGAGCTCAACGCGATCCTGGCCTTCGTCGAGACGCTGTCCGAGGTCGACGTCGAAGGCGTGGAGCCGATGACCTCCGTCATGCCGATGCGCATGGCGACGCGAGCCGACGTCGTGAACGACGGCGGGATCGCCGCCGCCGTGACCGCCAACGCGCCGGCCGCCGAGGATCATTTCTTCACCGTCCCGAAGGTCATCGAATAGGGCGTCGCCCGCAGTCTCTCCGCCGAGAAAGCCCGAGCAGGAAAGCCCCTAGGATTGTCCGACCTCACGTCCCTGACCCTCGCCGAGGCGCGCGACGGCCTCAAGGCCAAGCGCTTCTCCGCCGTCGAACTCGCCACGGCCCACAACGAAGCGGTCGCGGCCGCCAAGCCGCTGAACTGCTTCATCGTCGAGACGCCCGAGATGGCGCTGACGCAGGCACGGGCCTCCGACACGCTCCTCGCGTCGAGCGCCGGTCGTCCGCTCGAGGGCATCCCGCTCGCCATCAAGGATCTCTATTGTACCGAGTCGGTGCAGACGACGGCCGGCAGCCGCATCCTCGAAGGCTTCCAGCCACCCTACGAATCGACGGTGTCGGCCAATCTGTGGCGCGCCGGGGCCAACATGCTCGGCAAGCTCAACCTCGACGAGTTCGCGATGGGCTCGTCGAACGAGACCTCCTATTTCGGCCCGGTCGTCTCGCCCTGGCGGCGGCCGGGCAGCGACGCCAAGCTGGTGCCCGGCGGGTCCTCGGGCGGCTCGGCCGCGGCCGTGGCGGCGCGGCTCTGTTTCGGGGCTACGGCGACCGACACCGGCGGCTCGATCCGCCAGCCGGCCGCCTTCACCGGCACCGTGGGAATCAAGCCCACCTACGGGCGCTGCTCGCGCTGGGGCATCGTCGCCTTCGCCTCGTCGCTCGACCAGGCCGGCCCGATCGCGCGCGACGTCCGCGACTGCGCGATCCTGCTGCGCACCATGGCCGGGCACGACCCGAAGGACACCACATCCGTCGATCTCCCCGTGCCGGACTACGAGGCGGCCGTGGGACGGTCGGTGAAGGGCCTGCGCATCGGCATTCCCAAGGAATATCGGATGGACGGCATGTCCGCCGAGATCGGCGCCCTCTGGGAGCAGGGCATCGCCTGGCTGCGCGACGCCGGCGCCGAGATCGTCGACATCTCGCTGCCGCACACGAAATACGCGTTGGCCGCCTACTACATCGTGGCGCCGGCCGAGGCGTCCTCCAACCTCGCCCGCTACGACGGCGTGCGCTACGGCCTGCGCGTGCCGGGCAAAGACATCGTCGACATGTACGAGGAGACCCGCGCCGCCGGCTTCGGCAAGGAGGTGCGCCGCCGCATCATGATCGGCACCTACGTGCTTTCCGCCGGCTACTACGATGCCTACTACGTGCGCGCGCAGAAGATCCGCACGCTGATCAAGCGCGACTTCGAGCAAGTGTTCGACGCCGGCGTCGATGCCATCCTGACCCCGGCCACGCCCTCGGCGGCCTTCGCCCAAGGCGAGAAGGGCTCGAGCGACCCGATCGAGATGTACCTCAACGACGTCTTCACGGTGACGGTGAACATGGCCGGGCTGCCCGGCATTGCCGTGCCCGCCGGCCTCTCCAAGGAAGGCCTGCCGCTCGGCCTGCAGCTGATCGGGAAGGCGTTCGACGAGGAGACGCTGTTCACGGTGGCGAGCGTCATCGAGAAGGCGGCGCCGAAGGTGGAGTTGCCGCAGAAGTGGTGGTGAAGCTTGTTGACGACTGATGAGTGCTTGATAGACTAGATTGGTCTAGATGGGAGGCGCCGATGTGGTCCGTCGCCGATGCTAAGGTTCATCTGTCCGAAGTGCTCCGCCGGGCTCGCGCCGGCGAGCCGCAAGTGATCGGCACGCGCCAGAGCTGCGTCGTCATCTCGGCCGATCTGTATCGTGAGAAGGTCGAGGACGCGCGCGGGCACGATGGACGATGGCTGATTGCGGAAGGCGCGAAGGTCGGGGGCGAGATTCCGCTTCCTTCGCGCACCGAGGACCGACCCGAGCTGGACTGGATGGATCCTGACTGGCTCGACGG
>CAZZWW010000384.1:0-2715 GCA_964657815.1 Vulcanimicrobiota bacterium
CCTCGACGTCGGACTGGCCGCCCGATAGGAAGGCGATGCCTGGTACCGCGGTCGGCACGCAGTTCTTGAAGAGCTTCACCGTCCAGGCCGCGATTGCTTCGGGCGAGGCCTTGGGCGCGTCCTCTCCGGGGATGACCATGTTGGGCTTGAGGATCGTGCCCTCGAGCCAGACGCGGTGGGCGTAGAGTTCGTCGTAGAGGGTCTTCAGCACGAACTCGGTGACTTCGTAGTTGCGCTCGATCGTGTGGGCGCCGTCCATCAGCACCTCGGGCTCGACGATCGGCACGATGTCCGCCTCCTGGCAGATCGCGGCGTAGCGGGCCAGCGCCTGCATGTTGGCGCGCACCGCGCCTTCCGTCGGCCGCCCGTCCTCGTCGATCACGATCACCGCGCGCCACTTCGCGAACCGGGCGCCGAGGTCGTAGTACTCCTTCATGCGCTTGGGCAGGCCGTCGAGACCCTCGGTGATGGTTTCGCCGGGGAAGCCGGGCAACGGGTGGGCCGACTTGTCGACCTTGATGCCGGGGATCGATCCCGCCTGCTCGATCAGCTTGACCAGCGGCGTGCCGTCCTTGGCCTTCTGGCGGATCGTCTCGTCGAACAGGATCACGCCGGAGATGTGCTCCTTCATCGCCTTCTGCGAGCGGAACATGAATTCGCGATAGTCGCGGCGATTGTCCTCGGTGTTCTCGACCTTGATGGCGTCGAAGCGCTTCTGGATCGTGCCGGTGCTCTCGTCGGCGGCGAGAATGCCCTTGCCCGGCGCGACCATGGCGACGGCGACCTTGTGCAACTGGTCCTTGTTCATTGGGCTCTCCGGCAGGATGAATGCGTCGCCGCAGGTCTAGCGAAACGCCGCGGCGTTTTCAAAAGCTCAATCGCTCCATGCAGCTTTCGTGCAGGCTGGCGCGCTGGCGCGTGACCGATGAAAACGCCATGTTCATCGTCGACCCAAGACCACCGAC
This sequence comes from Vulcanimicrobiota bacterium, assembly GCA_964657815.1. Lineage (GTDB taxonomy): Bacteria > Pseudomonadota > Alphaproteobacteria > Rhizobiales > Beijerinckiaceae > RH-AL1. The sequence continues at coordinate 966 of CAZZWW010000384.1, forward strand.
CGGTCCAGCCGCCGAAAGGACTCCATGAGCGTCGCATTCACCCGGGAGGAGGACGTCGAGGCTGCGGCCGCGCACCTGCCGGATCGTCCGGTCTCGCCGCACCCGAACTTCGTCACGGCGAGCGGCCTGGTGGCGATCGACGCCGCGTTGGCCTCGGCGCGGGCGGCCTACCAGGCCGCCCAGAGCGCCGGAGACGTCCGCACCGATCGCAGCGCCATGGCGATCGCCACGCGGGACCTGCGCTACTGGTCGGCGCGCCGCGCCAGCGCCCAGCTCGTCGAGACCAGGCCCGACGGTGACGCGGTGCAGTTCGGTGGCAGCGTCACCTTCGAGCGCGCGGACGGGCGCCGCCAGATCTTCCGCATCGTCGGCGAGGACGAGGCCGACGCGGCCAAGGGGTCGGTCTCCCACGTCTCGCCGCTGGCCCGCGCCCTCGTCGGCAAGCGCGTCGGCGACGTCGCGAGCTTCGGCGGCGGCGAGGTCGAGGTGCTGGCGGTGTCCGCGACTTGAAGGCTCGGCGCGGCGGTGCCGATCATCGACTAAATATATGTTGAATTCGGGCAACCGTGACAAACCGTCAAGGTTGATCGGTGGGCTCGACTTCGAAGCTCGACCGTTCCGCCGTCCGCTCGTCGTGCTCCGCACGAGTTCACGCCGGGACCGACACGAGGACCGACATTATGGGCATTCTCGACACCGTCATCGGCGGCCTGATGGGCGGCAACAACCAGAACCAGGGCGCACAGGGCCAGTCCGGCATCGGCGGTGTGCTCTCGAGCCTTCTCGGCGGTGGCCAGAACACCACGGGTCAAGGGGCGCAGGGCGGCGGCCTCGGCGGGATTCTCGGTAGCGCCGCCGGCGGCGCCGGCCTCGGCGGTCTGGTCTCGCAGTTCGAGCAGGCCGGCCTCGGCAACGTCGTGCAGTCCTGGATCGGCGGCGGCGCCAACCATCCCGTCACGCCCGACCAGCTGCAGAACGTCTTCGGCGACAAGGTGCCGGGGATGGCGCAGCAGGCCGGCCTGAGCCAGGGCGATTTCCTGTCGCAGCTCAGCCAGCACCTTCCCGGTGCCGTCGATAGCGCGACGTCGAACGGGCAGAACAACGGTCCGGTCGACGTTTGACGGTCCGAGCAGGGAAGGAAGCGCGATGAAGCGCGAGATCGCAATTGTGGCGGCCGTTCTCCTCGGCGGCCAGTCGTTGGCGTCGGTAGCCTCGGCCGACAACAAGATGGGCTACAAGCTGGAGACGCCCGAGCAGGCGTCCAGCCTGACCAAGACCGGCGGCTCCCTCGGCATGAAGGTCGGCCCGAAGGACGACATCACCAGCGAGGGGCTGACCTTCCAGGTGCTCAAGGTCGAGGGCGTGGTCGGCGACTCGCCGGCGAGCCAAGCCGGCCTGAAGATCGGCGACCAGATCATCGCCGTGGACGGCCACGTCTTCCCCAATACCAAGACGTTCGCGGAATACGTCGGGTCGATCGAGCCGGGCAAGCAGATCGACGTCGACTACATGCCGGAGAGCGGCGGCCCGAAGGATGCGAAGCGCGTCGGCGTGACCGTCGGCAAGGGCGGCCACGCCACAAAGCCGATGCCGGATGCGCCCAAGAGCGCCGCCGGTCTCTCCACCGGCGACAAGGTCGCCATCGGCGTCGGCGCGGCGGCGATCTTCGGCTGCTACGAGTTCGACTGCTTCAAGAAGCTCAAGGCGAAGTACGAAGAGGAGCGGGCGAAGCGCGCACCAGCGACAGGCG
>CAZZWW010000385.1:0-2713 GCA_964657815.1 Vulcanimicrobiota bacterium
CGTGCCGATGCCGGGCGAGACCGTGCTTGTTAGCGCGGCGGTCTACGCCGGCACGACCCACGGCCTCGACATCCGCCTGGTGGTGCTCGCGGCCGCGGTCGCGGCGATCGTCGGCGACAATTTCGGCTTCTGGGTTGGGCGTCGCTATGGCCAAGACCTGCTGACCCGCCATGGTCCACGTGTCGGGCTGGACGAGCGCAAGCAGCAGCTTGGGCGCTACCTGTTCAAGCGCTACGGTGGTGCCATCGTCTTCTTCGGCCGTTTCGTGGCGTTGCTACGGACCTATGCCGCGCTTCTCGCCGGCGCCAACGGCCAACGGCCGGCCGTTTTCTTCCTGTGGAACGCCGCAGGCGGCGTCGTGTGGGCGTGCCTCTTCGGCTTCGGCGGCTACCTCCTCGGCAGGGGACTTGAGCGGATCGCAGGCCCTGTCGGCTGGATCGCGCTGGGGGTGGCGGTGGTCGGCGGCTTTGCGTTCTGGCTATTCTTCAAATCGCACGAGGAGCGCCTGCTCGCGGCGGCCGAGCGGGAGATGGCAGACGAGGGCTCGTGAGTTCAGGCGAAGCGGAACGGCACGAAGTCGCGGCGGTCAGGATCAATGAAGAGCGCGCGGTCGATCGGCGGCGCGGCGCGCTGCGGACACTCGTGGCGTTCGCACATGCGGCAGCTGACTCCGATTAGTACCGGCGGCGCCTTGAGATCGATCATGTCGCCGTAGACGACCTCGCTGGCATGCGCCGCCTCGCATCCGATCCCGAGCGCGTAGTGGCGCGACGGCGAAAGATGGCTGCCGCCCGACTTGGTCACGGCGCGCGCCACGCAGAGGTACCGCACGCCGTCCGGCATCTCGGCGATCTGCACGAGCGTGCGGCCGGCCGCCTCGAAGGCCTCGTGGACGTTCCACAGCGGACAGGTGCCCCCGAACCGGGCGAACTGGAAGCGTGTCGAGGAATGGCGCTTGATGATGTTGCCGGCCCGATCGAACCGCACGAAGTAGAACGGGACGCCCTTGGCGCCGGGCTTCTGAAGCGTCGAGAAGCGGTGCCCGACCTGTTCGAACGAGGTGCCGAACGTGAAGCACAGCCGCTCGGCATCGTAGCGGGCGCGGGTCGCCTGATCGAGGAAGCGATCGTAGGGCATCAGCACGGCGCCGGCATAGTAGTTGGCGAGCGCGAGCCGGGTGATAGCGGCGGCGTCTTCCGAGCGGAAGTCGGCCGAGGCGACGATTTTCTCGATGGCCTCGGTCTGTTCCAGAAGGCCGATCTGCTGTGCCATCAGGAACGTCGCCGAGGAGGGATCGATGCCCTCGCGCAACCATAGCACGCGGGCCTTGCGATCGAGCTGGCGCACGAAGCGCGAATTCGGCTCCACCGGCCTGAACTCGATCCGGATCTGGTGTTTGGCGAACAGGTAGTTCGCCACCGTGTCCGGACGCGCGGCGACGAGGCCGAAGGTCTGCTCGGCAAGCTCCTCCGCCGCAGCGTCGAGCTCCTCGAAATAATTGCTGCGATAGTGGAGGAAGTCGCGGACCTGCTCGTAGGGCATCAGCACCGCCGGTGGATGGTCCTCGTCGCCATCGGAGTAGCGCTCGTCGAGCGCGTGCAGCTTCTCGCCGGTGCGGCGGAAAGCGAGGTGGAGGTTGAGGAAGGCATGCGCGAACCAGGGCACGTTGGAGACGATCGTCTTCAGGTCCTGGCCGTTGGGCGCGAGACCGCTGAACACGGGATCGGCAAGTGCCTCGCGCAGGCTGCTCACGACCTTGTCGTCGTCCTGCTGCGCGAACGCGCCGACGTCGATCGAGAAGGCCTGTGCCAATGCCACCATGACTTGCGCCGTCAAGGGTCGCTGGTTGTTCTCGATCTGATTGAGATAGCTGGGCGAGATGCCGAGACGCTCGGCGAAGGCGCCCTGGTTCAAGCCGCCGGCCTCTCGCAGTTGGCGGATCTTGGGGCCGACGAAGATCTTCTGGCGCATGTTGGGTTGTAACATTGCAAATCCCTTTTGCAAATTCTTCGCAATCGCACCCTATTGTTCCTGCCGTCTCCCCCGATTGGGGTTACCTATCGAAAGGCATACGGGAGAAATGCTCAATGCCTTTCAAAAGCTTTGACACCGCGACCATAGAAGTCGCCGGCAACGCTTCGTCGCTTATCGTCGTCCACACTTCGTCGCTTGTTCGTTTAGGGATCGTCAGCGCGCTTCGAATTCATGCCAGCCTCCATGGGCAGGCGATCCACCAGGGTGCCCGTTTCGCTGATGTCGAGGACGTGATCCCGAAGGCACGCCACGGCGGTCTTCTGATCTGCGACACCTGTGCCTGGACAGCGATGGAGAAGGATGCCGCCGGGCTACGCGACCGCATGCGCGATCAGAAAATCGCTCTGCTTCTCGTCGCCAACACGGATGCCGGCGCCCATCGCCTGTTGCAGTTGCGCGGCGTGTCCGGAGTCGTAGCGCCGGACTGCGAGGTTGCCGAGCTGGAGCAGGCCGTGGCCGAGATCGGCGAGGGCCGAACCTGGTTCAAGACGGAAGGCCGAGTATCGCCCCCGAGCGGTATGTCGAAACTCTCTTGCCGCCAGGTCGAGATTCTCGAACTCATGACGCGTGGACTGCTCAACAAGCAGATCGCTTGGGAGTTGGGGGTCACCGAGGGGACGGTGAAGAGCCATGTCTCGGCCATTCTCGAGAAGCTTGGCTGCGACCGCCGTACCCAGGC
>CAZZWW010000386.1:0-2711 GCA_964657815.1 Vulcanimicrobiota bacterium
TCAGGCCTCCGGCCGTAGCGCAGGGCCCGCGCGCGCAGGTCGCGGGCGTAGGCGTCCGACGTCAACGGCGACATGCGCCGCTCTGCGCCGATATGGCGAAGCCAGCCCTGCGCGGCCGCCGCAAGATCGGGCAGGGCGGGGTGGAAGACCAGGGCGTTCGCTTCAGGCATGGGGCAAGCCTGCCACGGCCTTCTCTCCGAAGGGTAACCACATGCTGCGTCGAGCGGCCGACCGGGAGCATATGAGGTTGTGTCCGTAGGTGGAACCGGCTACGAGCGGACGAACCGCGGCCACGCAAGCGCAGACGATGCGCGCCCGCCTCGGACGCGCTGCCCTGCGACAGGCGGGCGCGACCCGAGGCCACCGACAGGAGCCACGGCCCCATGGACCATCTCAAGCCAAAGTTGATCCCCATGAACCGCCGTCGTCGCATCTATGAAGGCAAGGGCAAGGTGCTCTACGAAGGCCCCGAGCCGGGCACCCTGATCCAGCACTTCAAGGACGATGCGACCGCGTTCAACGCCAAGAAGCACGAGGTGATCGACGGCAAGGGCGTTCTCAACAACCGCATCTGCGAGTTCATCTTCCAGAACCTCAACGACATCGGCGTGCCGACGCATTTCATCCGCCGGCTGAACATGCGCGAGCAGCTCATCCGCGAGGTCGAGATCGTGCCGCTCGAGGTCGTCGTGCGCAACGTCGCCGCCGGCTCGCTGGCGACGCGGCTTGGCATCGAGGAGGGCACGCAGCTGCCGCGCTCGATCATCGAGTTCTACTACAAGAACGACGCGCTGAACGACCCGATGGTGTCGGAAGAGCACGTCACCGCCTTCGGCTGGGCGAGCCCGCAGGAGATCGACGACATCATGGCGCTGGCGATCCGCGTCAACGACTTCCTCTCCGGCCTCTTCCTCGGCTGCGGCATCCGCCTCGTCGATTTCAAGATGGAATGCGGGCGCCTGTGGGAAGGCGAGATGATGCGCATCGTCGTCGCCGACGAGATCTCTCCCGACTCATGCCGGCTGTGGGACATCAAGTCCAACGACAAGCTCGACAAGGACCGTTTCCGCCGCGACATGGGCGGTCTCGTGGAGGCCTATACGGAGGTCGCCCGCCGGCTCGGCATCATGCAGGAGAACGAGACGCCGCGCGCAAGTGGGCCGAAGCTGGTGCAATAGACACCGGTCGCCACGGCTGTCGTTGATTGCGCACGGAGGCCTCGGCCTCCGTTTTGCGTTTTTACAGGCGTTGTCCGCGGCCTGACTGGCTTTACGGCGGGTGCTTACCTGTCGGACGTCGAGGCGATGGAGGTCCCGACACCAGACGTGCGCTGCGCCGTCAGAACCGATCGGGCATCCCCGAATGCGACGGCAAAGGCCTTCTCCAAAGGCTCCCTCAACATGCCGATGCGGCTGTTGGCGAGGTGGTTGTTGTCCATGTAGAGCGACACCGAGCCATCCTCGTAGGCGCAGCTCTCACCGCTGCAAAGGGCCGGCCGGGGATCGAAGACGATGGCATCCTCGGACTTTGCGAGCGCTTCGAGCTTGCGCCTCATCGAGACGAAATCGGAGCGCTTGAGCGGCAGAGCCAGCGCGAACTTGTCGAACAGTCCTCGTGCCGGACCGTAGGCGGCTCTCGTCAGCTCGAGCGAGGGGATAGACTTGTTGTAGATCGGCAGCGGCAATTGCAGGATGACGATCTTGCCGGCCGCCCTCATGGCACGGACCTTGGTCGTCAGATCCGCCACGAAGAGCGTCTCGGCTTCGCCGCCGGCGAGCGGTTTTCCGCAGCTGTCTCCCTTGGTCGCGCAGAGCTTGTCGTCTTCCAGGGTCCACCACGGCGAGAAGGCGAGGAGCACGGCGTCCACGTCCGGCGCCATGGCGCGCGCGAATGCCGCCGTCGACGTGGTCGCGCAGTGGAAGCCGTCCTGCCGGTTGTTCATGTGCTCGTCGAGCGGACAGGCGGCGAGGACGGCCGAGACGGTCCCCCGGTCGCCGAGAACGCCGTCGTCCGCAAGGGTCCGAACCAACGGTCGAAGGCTTCCGGCATGCGAGTCGCCCAGGACCAGGACGTTGTGCGCCTTGCGATGATCGCTCGGGCACGTCTCGAATTCAGTCGCGTTCGCAACCTTTTGCTTGAAATGGTAGCATTTCCCGTCGGCTTCGTCGTGCGCACGCTCGATATTAGCCGCTACGGTCCGGCCTGGACCGGTCGCCTGGTCGAAGCGTGCGGGGAACCCTGCTCCAGCGACGATGGCGGCGCCGCAGCAGGCCGCCCCAAGCGCCGTCGCTACGCCGCCACCGACGAGCCTCGGCCTGCTCAACAGCCGCGCCAACGCGCCCTTGCGACGGAACGGCTGTTCGACGAGGTGATAAGACAGGATCGCGGACGCGAAGGACGCGACGAGGATGAGGATCTTGGCGCGCGCGGTGAGTTCGCCCGAGTCCAGGCCACGCACCAGAGCGACCTGGCCGACGAAGACGATGATCGGCCAATGCCACAGATAGAGTGAATAGGAGATGCGGCCGATGTAGACGCTAGGCTTACTCGCGAGGATACGCCCGACGAGGCTCGAGCCGCCGGCATCTCTCGTCGACTTTCCGGCATGGATCAGCAGGAGGGCACCGGCGACAGGCAGTAGCGCTGCCGCACCCGGGAACGCGGTCTGCCTGCTGTAGCCGAACACGGCGGCCGCGATGAAGGCGATGCCG
>CAZZWW010000387.1:0-2665 GCA_964657815.1 Vulcanimicrobiota bacterium
GCTCACCGGCAAGGCCATCGAGCCGCAGGCGATCGTCACGATCAGCCAGCCGATCTTCTCCTCGATCACCGTGACCGGCGAATCCGTGAAGGGCGGCCGCGTGCCGCTCTCCACGAAGGGAGACCATCTGCTCGACGTCATCGCCGAATCCGGCGGCATCACCTCGCCCGCCAACCAGACCTTCTTGGAACTGACCCGACGCGGCAAGACCGTGCGCGTTCCGTTCCAGACGTTGCTGAACACACCGCGCGAGAACATCTACGCGCGTCCGGGCGACGTGCTCACCGTCATCAAGTACCCGCTGAGCTTCACCGCCTTCGGGGCGACCCTGCGCAACAACGTCATCAATTTCGATGCGCTGGGCATCTCGCTCGAGGAGGCGGTGGCGCAGGCGGCAGGCCTCGTCGACGAGCGGGCCGATCCCGAGGGCGTGTTCATCTTCCGCTACGAGCCCATCGCCGTCGTCCGCGACTTCCCCGGTCTCACCGCCAACCAGGCGGCGCTCAACCTCGTGCCGACCGTCTACATCATCAACATGCGCGATCCGGCCTCGCTGCTGCTTGCCCGCAAGTTCTCGATGCACGACAAGGACATCCTCTACGTGTCCAATTCGCCGATCAACGACCTGCAGAAGTTCCTCGGCATCGTCAGCACCGTGACGGCCCCGATTGTCTCTGTCGGCACGCTGGCGGTGAGCGTCCGCTGACGCGGAAGCCGCCGCACGACCGGCCACGCCGTCCGAAATCACGATTTTTCGTGGAAATTCTTCTACAATCGGACAAGCTTTCCCTCTGTAAGGCTGCACGCAGCCGACCTCTCCCCGGATTGACGGCGGATCGTTTTTGATCGCCAATGCGCGCATGCCGAGCCCGAACTGCGTCGCTCGGCATGAGACCGGCAAACCCGATCGTCCGGACCGGACGGCCTGCTCGCGACGCGAGTGAAGGCGGCTCGGTCTCGTCTCTCCGACCCGTGCGGTTTTCAACAGCGCGGGACGCTTAAATCCATGCATTCATGGCCGTTTGCCTCTATATTCGGACGGTCGCTCACGGCGGTCGCCGGGGTTCCGCAAGCCGCACCAGAAAGCCTCTCCACGCATGGATGATCTACCGCCTCGCGATCCGGATGGACCCGAGCCCGAAGAATACGGTGCCGATTCCATCAAGGTCCTGCGCGGCCTTGATGCCGTGCGCAAGCGCCCGGGCATGTACATCGGCGACACCGACGACGGCTCGGGACTCCACCACATGGTCTACGAGGTGGTCGACAACGCCGTCGACGAGGCGCTCGCCGGCCACGCCACGCGGGTGACGGTGACGCTGAACGCCGACGGCTCGGTGACCGTGACCGACGATGGTCGCGGCATCCCGACCGGCATCCACGGCGAGGAAGGCGTGTCGGCGGCCGAGGTCATCATGACCCAGCTCCACGCCGGCGGAAAGTTCGACCAGAACTCCTACAAGGTCTCGGGCGGCCTGCACGGTGTCGGCGTCTCCGTCGTCAACGCGCTCTCGACCTGGCTGAAGCTGCGCATCTGGCGCGACGGCCACGAGCACGAGGTCATGTTCGCCCACGGCGACGTGGTCGACCACCTCAAGGTCGTCGGGCCGGCTCCCTCCGTCGACGGCAAGGTCAAGCGCGGCACGGAAGTCACCTTCCTGGCCTCGCCCGAGACCTTCACGATGGTGGAGTACACCTACTCGACCATCGAGCACCGGCTGCGCGAGCTGGCCTTCCTGAATTCGGGCGTGCGCATCGTGCTGACCGACGCGCGCAGCGCCGAGACCAAGGTCGAGGAGCTGTACTACGACGGCGGCCTCGCCGCCTTCGTCGAGTACCTCGATCGCGCCAAGACGGCGCTGATCCCCAAACCGATCCTGATGAAGGGCGAGAAGGACCGCATCACCGTCGAGGTGGCGCTGTGGTGGAACGATTCCTACCACGAGAACGTGCTGGCCTTCACCAACAACATCCCCCAGCGCGACGGCGGCACCCACCTCGCCGGCTTCCGCGGCGCGCTGACCCGGCAGATGACCGGCTACGCCGACAAGTCCGGCATGTTGAAGCGCGAGAAGGTCGACCTCACCGGCGACGACTGCCGCGAGGGCCTCACCTGCGTGCTCAGCGTCAAGGTGCCCGACCCGAAGTTCTCCTCGCAGACCAAGGACAAGCTGGTCTCCTCCGAGGTGCGGCCGGTGGTCGAGAGCCTCGTCAACGAGATGCTCGACCGCTGGCTCGAGGAGCATCCGCAGGATGCCCGCATCGTCACCGCCAAGGTGATCGAGGCGGCGCAGGCGCGCGAAGCGGCGCGCAAGGCGCGCGAGCTGACCCGCCGCAAGGGCGCGCTCGACGTCGCCAACCTGCCGGGCAAACTCGCCGACTGCCAGGAACGCGATCCCGCCAAGGCCGAGCTCTTCCTGGTCGAGGGCGATTCCGCCGGCGGCTCGGCCAAGCAGGGCCGCGCGCGCGAGTACCAGGCGGTGCTCCCTCTGCGCGGCAAGATCCTCAACGTGGAACGGGCGCGGTTCGACCGCATGCTCGGTTCACAGGAGATCGGCACGCTGATCACGGCGCTCGGCACCGGCATCGGGCGCGACGACTTCAACGCCAACAAGCTGCGCTACCACAAGATCATCATCATGACGGATGCCGACGTCGACGGCTC
>CAZZWW010000388.1:0-2630 GCA_964657815.1 Vulcanimicrobiota bacterium
TTGAGGATTGCGATGTCCCGGTAGGCGCCCGGCGCGCCGTCGAGCACGGCGCGCAGCGCGGCGGCATTGTGCGCGGCATCGCCGCCGACGAGATCGGCCAACGCGGCGCGGCGGAGGCCATGCGCCTGCGGGTCGATGGTGAAGCGGCTCAGTGTGCCATGGTCCCACGCCACGACCTGCGTCGGCCCCGTGGTCGAGATCTCGTCGAGACCGTCGGCGCCGTGCACCAGCCAGGCGCGTTCCGCGCCGAGCGCGCCGAGCGCGCGCGCCAGGGGCTCCAGCCAATCGGCCGAGAAGGCGCCGACCAGCAAGCGGGTCACGCCGGCGGGGTTGGAGAGCGGACCCAGCAGATTGAAGATCGTGCGTGTGCCGAGCTCGGCCCGCACCGCCGCGACATGGCGCACGGCGGCGTGGTGCATGGGCGCGGCCATGAAGCCGATGCCGGCGACGGCGAGGCAGCGTTCGACGTCGGGCGCTGCGAGGCTCGTGGCGACACCGAGCGCGGAGAGCACGTCGCTCGAGCCTGAGCGCGAACTCGAAGCCCGGTTGCCGTGCTTGGCGACGGGCACGCCGCAGGCGGCGGCGATGATCGCGGCCAGCGTCGAGACGTTGTAGGTGCCGTGGCCGTCGCCGCCGGTGCCGACGATATCGATGGCGCCGGCCGGTGCTCGCACGCGCACCATGCGCGCGCGCATCGCCGCCACCGCGCCCGCGATCTCGTCGACGCTCTCGCCGCGCACCCTGAGCCCCATCAGGAAGGCGCCGGTCTGCGCCGGCGTCGCCTCGCCCGTCAGCAGCAGGCCGAAGGCCGCCTCGGCTTCGCCGCGCGTCAGGGCTCGCCCGGAAGCAACCGCCGCCAGCAGGGGCCGCACGCTGTCGGTCACGCGGCTTGTGCCCGCGTGTTCCAGACCTCGGCGAGATCCAGGAAATTCTTCATGATGCGGCGGCCGCCCTCGGAGGCGATGCTCTCGGGGTGGAATTGCACCCCGTGGATCGGCAGGCTCTTGTGCGACAGCGCCATGATCAAGCCGTCGGTCTCGGCCGTGACGACCAGGCTTTCCGGCAAGGTGCTCCGCTCGACGACGAGCGAGTGGTAGCGAGTGGCGCGGAAGGGCTCGTTGAAACCGCGAAAGATGGTCTTCGCGGTGTGGCTCATGGTGGCGACCTTGCCGTGCACCGGCAGGGGCGCACGCACCACGTCGGCGCCGAAGGCCTGGCCGATCGCCTGGTGGCCGAGGCAGACGCCGAAGATCGGCACCGCGGCGCCCGCCTGCGCGATGAGGTCGAGGCAAATCCCGGCCTCGGACGGGGTGCACGGGCCGGGCGAGAGCACGATGGCGTCGGGCCGCGCGGCGACCACATCGGCGGCAATGCGCGCATCGTTGCGCACCACTTCGACCCGAGCACCGAGCGCACCGAAATCGTGCACCAGGTTCCAAGTGAAGCTGTCGTAATTGTCGATGAGGACGACGTGCGGGGCGGCCATGGCGCCATATCGGCTCCGGCCGCCCTCCGGGTCAAGGCGAGCTACTTGACCTTGACCTCGGACGTCGACTTCAGCGCCGTCTTGCCCTTGTCGGTCTTGATCTCGATCGCCGGCTCCTCCTTGGAAGCCTCGCGCTTCACCTTGGTCCCCTTGATGGTACGCTCGACGTCGTCGGTGTGGACGGCCGTGACCTCGCCCTCGACCTTGCCGCTGCCCCACTTGTACTCGACGTCGTCGCCCTTGCTGACATCCTTCTTGGCGGTCATCGCGGATACTCCTCGTTTGCGACGTGGCAAAGCTCGAGTGTCGGCCGCCGTTCCGCTTAGGGCACCGTCACGATGACGCGCCCCCGGATCTTGCCGTCGATGATGTCGTGCGCGGCGGCGATCACGTCGTCCAACCCAATCGTCCGCGTCACCGTTGCGAGTTTCTCCCGGTCGAGGTCGCGCGCGAGCCTCGCCCACGCGTCCTCGCGCAGCGGCTTCTCGCAATAGACGCTGTCGATGCCGAGCAGCGCCACGCCACGCAGGATGAACGGGGCCACGGAGGAGGGCAGGTCCATGCCCTGGGCGAGGCCGCAGGCGGCGACGGCGCCGTGACGCCTGGTCTGCGCCACCAGGTTCGCCAGCGTGTGCGAGCCGACGGAGTCGACGCCGACGGCCCAGCGCTCCTTGCCGAGCGGCTTGCCCGGCTCGGAAAGCTCCTTGCGGTCCAGGATCTCGTCGGCGCCGAGGCCCTTCAGGTAGTCGGCCTCATCGAGGCGGCCGGTGGAGGCGAGGACGTGCCAGCCTGCCTTGGCCAGCAGCATGATTGCGAAGGCGCCGACGCCGCCCGACGCGCCCGTGACGATCGCCGGCCCATGTGCGGGCATCATGCCGTGGCGCTCCAGCGCCAGCACGGAGAGCGTCGCGGTATAGCCCGCCGTGCCTACCGCCATCGCGTCCTCCGCCGAGAGGCCGGCGGGCAGCTTCACCAGCCACTCGCCCTTGACCCGCGCCTTCTCGGCGTAGCCGCCGAAATGCGTTTCCGACATCCCCCAGCCGTTGCAGACCACGAGGTCGCCCGGCGCGAAGGCGGGGTCTTCCGAGGTCTCGACCGTGCCGGCGAAGTCGATGCCGCCGATCATCGGCGAGACGCGCACCAC
>CAZZWW010000389.1:0-2625 GCA_964657815.1 Vulcanimicrobiota bacterium
GTTCGACTGTTACAGAAAGTTGACGAGGTCAACGCCAAAACAGTGTCCGCTGTTTTGGTCACCCTGCAGGAAGTTTTTACTGAGTAACAGACGTCGCCCGTCAGTCAGTCATTCGATCGGTCGGCTTACGGCCAAACTCGCACGTTCATCTCCCTCAAATGGTTTCCGGAAGCTCCCGATGATTTTAGAGATGAAGCCGATCGAGAATGGGCTTTTCGTAGACATCATCTTCGCCAGGGCGGCATCCTTCGTCACCGCGAAGCGGCATTTACGAGGTCGGAATATGCGGACCCGACGGGATGCTCATCCGAATCAGCTGGCCTTCACGGCTTAGTCGACGCGATTGAAGGAGGTCGTTTACGGGCATGGGCCGCTCCGGGGGCGCAACTGCCGTTTCCCGTCCTTGACTGATCGGCAACAATGAGTCGCTCTGTCAACGCCGAAGTAAAACTGGACCACCCCTGATCGTCACCGCCGAAGTAAAAGTAGACCACCCTCCTGGCCTTTAGAGGCCTATTCCCGGTTCGACACCTTCAGGTGCCCGGCTTTCTTGCGATCCTTCAGCCGATAGCTCTCGCCGCTGATCTGGACGATGTGCGCATGATGCAGAAGTCGATCCAGGAGAGCTGCGGTCAAGGTGGCGTCGTCCGCTAGGGCCGTTGCCCACTGCGTGAAGGCGAGATTGCTGGTTACAATCGTGCTCGATCGCTCATAGCGCTTGGCGATCACATGGAAGAACAGGTTCGCCTCCTCCCGACCGAAAGGCAGGTAACCGAGTTCATCGATGACCAGCAGGCGAGGCCCGAGAACGGCGCGGTTCATGTATTCGGTGATCCGACCTTGCGCCTTGGCCACCGACAGCTGGATCATCAGGTCGGCCGCGGTGATGAAGCGGGTCTTGAGGCCGGCCTGGGTGGACTTCAGCGCCAGGGCGCTCGCGATGTGGGTCTTGCCGACGCCGGAGGGGCCGAGCAATACGATGTTCTCGTGCCGCTCGATGAAGGCGAGCCCGCCGAGCTCGGTGATCTGCTTGCGCGGTGCGCCGCTCGCGAAGGCGAAGTCGTAGCCCTCCAGGGTCTTGATCGACGGCAGCGTCGCGAGCTTGAGCATTGCCTCGCGAGTGCGCTGCTCGCGGGCGCTGCACTCGGCCGAGAGCAACTGATCGAGGAAGTCAGCCAGACTGTCCTGGCGCTTGGCCGCATCAGCGGCGATCGCCGGCCACTCGGTGGCCAGGTAAATCAGGCGCAGCCGCTGGCAGTGCTGGGCAATACGGTCGGCTACAAGGCTCATTAGGCCACCTCCAGCAGCGACTCGTACACCGAGAGCGGATGCTGCAGGCTCTCGTACGGCAGCGGCACCCGGGAGTTGCGCACGACCGGTATCGGCAGGCTCGCCGCCACGCTCACCGGCAAGGGCTGCAGGTGCTCCCGCTCGAGCTGCAACCGCACGTTCGGCACCTCGCCGGTGGTGCCGTGAACGCGCGCGTTGGCAACGCTCTGCAGCCAGGGACCGATATGGCTGTTGGCCGCCGTCACGTCGAGCTTGAGGCCAGCTTGCTTGAGGGTTGCGGCCAGGGGCACGAGGAAGCTGCCCTTCAGGTACCCGTTGAAGCGCTCGACCTTGCCCTTGGTCTTGGCCCGGTACGGCCGGCAAAGCCGCGGCCGGAAGCCGAACTCCTCGGCCAGGGCGAGCAGCTCGCGGTTGAAGCGGTGCTGCCCCTCGCCGTAGAAGTCGCGCTCGATGACGACGGTCTTCGGGTTATCCAGCAGCACGTGAGCGGGTACGCCGCCAAAGTAGATCACCGCCTCGCGCAGGCAGGCGCACAGTGTCTGCGTATCCTCACCGAGGGTGAAGCGCACGAAGCTCGCACGGCTGTAGCCGAGCGTCGCGACGAAGGCCAGCAGCGGATAACGGCCGCGGCGCACCACGGTGAAGTCCGCTTGCAGCTGCTCGCCGGGCGCCGTCTCGAAGCGTACCAGTGGCTCCGGCTCCCCGACCTTGAGCGGCGCCAGATACGCCTTGAGCTGGCTGATCCCGCCGTCGTAACCGCGCTCGCGGATCTCGCGCAGCAGAACCGTGGCCGGTATCCACGCCGGCCGGGCCGCCTGCACCCTCGCCATTACATGTTCGATGAACGGACCTAGCTTGGTCGGACGCGGCTCACGCGGCCCATAGCGCGCCGCCGCTTCTGGATCCTGCAAATGCCGCCGCACTGTGACTCGCGACAGGCCGGTCTCGCGCGCGATCGCGCGGATACTCATGCCCTGGCGCTTCAACACTCGTATCTCCACTGCTTGCTCCTGAGTCAGCATAGGCGGTTCCAAAACCGCCATCTTTACCCAGGTGGTCCACTTTTACCCCGACGGGGTGGGTCACATTACAATCGGCGCTAACAATTTCTTTGCGAGATAAGGGTGGGTAACAATTTCCGAGTACCCGAAAGCGCCATTGAGCGATTTAAATCGCGGTATGCGGTCTTATCGCGAGTCGCCAAGGACTTGGGGACATCGTCCAGCCGATTGCTACGTATATGCGATAAGAATGGAATTGTCGTCGAGAAATTGGCTCGTCGCAAAGGTGAGCCACAGCAACCCGTACTTCAGCGAAAGGGCTATTCGCAGCTTG